>NZ_JAOXMC010000130.1:0-278 GCF_026343815.1 Pseudomonas sp. BJa3
GCCAGCGTCAGCGTGCCCTGACCCTGGTCGAGCAACGCACCGGCGAGTTGCGCGTCAGCGAGCAGTCCTTGCGCGACACGCACAACCAGCTGCGCAGCGTGCTGGATGCTGCGACCCAGGTGGCGATCATCGCCACCAACCTGCGCGGGGTGATCAGTACCTTCAATGCCGGCGCCGAACGCATGCTCGGCTACAGCAGCGCCGAAGCAGTGGGCAGCCTGACCCTCGAAGCGCTGGTCTCGCCCGAGGAACTGCACCAGCGGGCGCGGGCCCTGAGC
>NZ_JAOXMC010000131.1:0-278 GCF_026343815.1 Pseudomonas sp. BJa3
GGGGCGTGCGGTCGTGCCGGCGCGGTCGTGCATCGTCAGTCAATCAATCGTTTTGAAGGATAGCGGCGATCAGGCGCCGCTGAAGGTGTCGCAGGCGGCCGGATCGCCCGACTGATAGCCGCGTTGCAGCCATTCCACCCGTTGCGCCGAAGAGCCATGGGTGAAACTTTCGGGCGAGACGCGGAAGCCGCTGCGCCGTTGCAGGGTGTCGTCGCCGATGGCCTGGGCGGTCTTCATGCCCTCTTCGATATCGCCAGGCTCAAGCGCGACCTGACCGT
>NZ_JAOXMC010000132.1:0-278 GCF_026343815.1 Pseudomonas sp. BJa3
CTGGAAAAGGCCGTCGGCAAGCTGTCGTAACGCCTTGCGGCCGCCATGGCTCATGTCGGGATCGAAATGACCGAACTGGCGGGTGAGGCGGCGTCTCAGTCCCCTCGCCGACCTTCGTTGCTGGCTTCGGCCGAGCGCATGCTCGGTCTCGTCGTCGAAATCCCGGCGGCGATCCTGGTCGTCGCCGAGATCGTGATCCTGTTTGCCGGAGTGGTCGCGCGCTACGGCTTTCACCGGCCGCTGATCTGGTACGACGAGCTCGCTTCGATTCTCTTCCT
>NZ_JAOXMC010000133.1:0-278 GCF_026343815.1 Pseudomonas sp. BJa3
TTATATTTAAAATCAATAATTTGATACGATTATAAAGAGTGTCAAAAAACTTGGTTGTGTTAAGAGATCAATTCTTGCTGATATGCCAAGAATAAAAGAGAGGTCTTTTCAGGGAGAAAGGAACGTATTTTAAGGGATGTGGGTTGCTTGATAAAAGCATATGGAATGCGTGTTGATTTGAACAAAGAGCATGATTGTGTAGGCAATAAAAAACGGTTAACTCTAAGGAAATAACGTACATAATACACTCTAAAAGTTTATTCTAACCCTTTTTATGC
>NZ_JAOXMC010000134.1:0-278 GCF_026343815.1 Pseudomonas sp. BJa3
CTTCCAGCGGGTGCAGTTCACCTCGGACCTGCTGCCGGCCGATGTGCTGGGCGTATCGGTGTACGACGCACAAGCGCGCGCCTTCACCTTCCATCCCGGCCCGGTCTTCACCAACGTGCTGCTGGCCGACGAGATCAACCGCGCCCCGCCCCGCACGCAGAGCGCGCTGTTGGAGGCGATGGACGAACACCAGGTCACGCTGGATGGCGTGACGCATGCGTTGCCCGACCCTTTCTTCGTCATCGCAACGCAGAACCCCGTCGACCTGTCCGGTACCT
>NZ_JAOXMC010000135.1:0-278 GCF_026343815.1 Pseudomonas sp. BJa3
TAAACCGCGAAATGCCCCAAAAACAAAACCGATAGTGCGGTCAAGGATACCAATGCGACTATCAATAATAAAATCGGAGATTTTCATGGTAATAATTGAAGTAATAATAAGAACAATAATAAAAATTGTAACCAATGTTGTGATCAATGCAATCATTTTGTTAGAAAGATATTGTTCAAAGAAGGGCAAGAAAGGTTTAAATAAAAACAGTGTAGTAATAGCTGCGATTGCCCAAGAAATTAACGATAACACCTCGCGTGAAAATCCTCGGAGCATAG
>NZ_JAOXMC010000136.1:0-277 GCF_026343815.1 Pseudomonas sp. BJa3
CCGAGGTTGCGCTGCACGGCCGCCAGGTTGTTGGTGGCTTCCAGCGTAGCCGGATCGCTTTCGCCCGCGCTGGCGAGCAGGCGCGCCTGGATGGCTTGCACGACGGCTTTCGCGCGCGGGCGGTCGCCGCGCGCCGAGATGACCTGCGCCTGCGCCAGTTCCAGCTTGACCCTCACGCGGTCGTTGACCGGCAGGCCGAATGCGCGCGGCAGCGCTTTCTGCAGGACCGCCTCGGCTTCGTCGATGTGGGCGCCTTCCAGCAACGCCTGCACCTGTT
>NZ_JAOXMC010000137.1:0-277 GCF_026343815.1 Pseudomonas sp. BJa3
ATCTGGTGTGTTATAAAGGCCATTGTAGAACATACGCCTGATGCCATCAGAAGGCTTGTAAATGCTGTTTATCCGCATCTGTTAGAGGATGTGTTCAGAGAAACAATCCCGCTCTTTAAAGCAAAAGCAAAAAGAGCAGGATTGTTCCTTATCACCAGTAAGACTTAGGGTTGGCATTTACGACTATTTTTATATTGTTTACAAAAAGGGCTGTTTAAGCGCCTCTTGACACTTCGCTGCGGAATGACAGCACCTGGACGACAAATGGGTAGGTTTT
>NZ_JAOXMC010000138.1:0-277 GCF_026343815.1 Pseudomonas sp. BJa3
GCATTCATTCGCCATGTCGACACATACTCACCTTTTCGCCTTTACGGCGACCTCCTTTTCTCTTGGGAAATGGAGGCAAAACCGTTCGGCTCCGTTCATACGGCCCCTACGCTTCGCTCCGGGGTCCCCGCACTCCGGGCTTGCTCCGGGAGGACGCGCCGACGGGCCATCCATGGCCTGATCGGCGCTTGACGGGCCTCCATGCCCGTCACCTCCCTGCGCAGGCCCACCGTTCGGCCTCCAGAAGTCGCAATTTGTGTCGCCTGAACAATCGCGC
>NZ_JAOXMC010000139.1:0-277 GCF_026343815.1 Pseudomonas sp. BJa3
TAATTTCTATCATCCATCTTGATGGATAATCTTTGCTTTCAATTTATATTTTTAACAAAAAAGTTGCAACTCATTCCAAATGACAAAGCCCAGCCTTATCTTTCAAAAGCCGGGTTTATCAATGGGTCACCACATTTGCTTATGCTATTTCTTCTTATCATTAATTTCTTCAAAATCAGCATCAACCACATCATCATCCTTTGTCTGTGTTTCAGCATCGGCTGTTGCTGCTTGCGAAGCTTCATACATAGCCTGTCCAAGCTTCATACTCACTTCT
>NZ_JAOXMC010000013.1:0-187612 GCF_026343815.1 Pseudomonas sp. BJa3
GGCATCCATGCCCGTCACCTCCCTCCGCAAGACCTCCGTTCGGCCTCCTGAAGTCGCGAAGTTACGGGCGGCGCCTGGGCTGACGCAGCTGTCGCTAGCTGGGTAGGGCGCTAGACTCCTGATCGGCAACGGCAACGGCAACGGCAACGGCAACGGCAACGGCAACGGCAACTTGCCCAGGTGCTGCTTTGATTGACGTAATCCCGCGCCTGGGTAAGGCTAGCCCTTTTCCAGGCATGAGGCTGACAATGCTGATCGATCCTCGCAAGGCCACGCTGTTGGTCGTCGATATCCAGGAAAAGCTCATCGGTGCCATGAGCGACCCCGAGGGCACTGCGGCCCGCGCCCGCTGGCTGCTGGCGGCAACCGCCGAACTCGAACTGCCCACCGTGATCTCCGAGCAATACCCCAAGGGCCTGGGCCACACCCTGGCCGCCCTCAAGGCCGCGGCGCCAGCCGCTGAGGTCGTCGAGAAAATGCACTTCTCCTGTGTCGCCGCCGAATGCCTGCCGCCCAGCCTGCTGGCGCGCGAGCAGGTGATCGTCTGTGGCATGGAGACCCATGTCTGCGTGCTGCAGACCGTGCTCGGCCTGCTGGCCCTGGGCAAGCAGGTGTTCGTGGTCGAGGATGCCTGCGACAGCCGCACTCCGGCCAGCAAGGCGGCGGGCCTGGCGCGCATGCGCGATGCCGGGGCGCAGGTGGTCACCCGCGAGATGGTGCTGTTCGAATTGCTGGGCAGCTCCAGCCATCCGCTGTTCCGCCAGATCAGCAAGACCTACCTGGTGGGGGAGCAACCCTGAACGGGCGTCTGTGGGCCTTCGGGCTGCTGGCGCTCGGTCTGCTGCAGGGCTGCGCCGGGCGCCGCGAAGAGGCACCGGAGGCCGATCCGGCCAAGGTCCGCGCCCAGCTCATGCGCCTGCTGCCGGCCCAGGTCAAGGACCGTCAGGGTTGGGCCGAGGATATCCAGGTGGCGTTCCAGGCCCAGGGCATCAGCCCGAGCAAGAGCAACCTGTGCGCCGTGCTGGCAGTGACCGAGCAGGAGTCCACCTTCAACGCCGACCCTCAAGTGCCAAACCTGGGGCGCATTGCCCGGGAGGAGATCGACCGCCGGGCGGCTCGGCTGCATGTGCCTCGGCTGCTGGTCGATGGCGCCCTGAGCACGCCTTCGGCCAACGGCAAGACCTACCAGCAACGCCTGCTCGCCGTACGCAGTGAAAAGCAACTGAGCGCCCTGTACGACGAGGTGATCGGTGGCCTGCCGCTGGGGCGTTCGCTGCTGGGCGGGCTTAATCCGGTGCGCACCGGCGGGCCGATGCAGGTCAGCGTGGATTTTGCCGAACAGCACGCCAAGGGCTATCCCTACGACCACCCGGGCAGCATTCGCCAGGAGGTGTTCAGCCGCCGTGGCGGGATGTACTTCGGCATCACCCACCTGTTGGGTTATCCCACCCATTACCAACGCCATCTTTACCGCTTCGCTGACTTCAACGCCGGTTGGTACGCCAGCCGCAACGCGGCGTTCCAGGCGGCGCTAAGCCGAGCCAGCGGGGTGCCGCTGGCGCTCGACGGCGACCTGATTGCCCCTGGTGCGATCATGCCCGGCACCACCGAGCAGGCGGCGCGCAAGCTGGGGGCGAAGCTGGGGTTGCGTAATCCGCAGATCAGGGCGCAGTTGGAGAAAGAGAATGACCTGGCGCTGGAGGAGACCGAGCTCTACCGCAAGGTCTTCGCCCTGGCCGAAGCCAAGGCCGGCAAGCCCTTGCCAAGGGCGGTGCTGCCTGGGATCGAGCTGAAAAGTCCGAAGATCACTCGCAAGCTGACCACGGCGTGGTTTGCCGGCAGGGTGGATGAGCGTTATCAGCGTTGCATGAAGCGCTGAAGCGGTCGCAGCGTGGGAGAGGGCTTGCCCCGCGACAGGGCCGGCATTGCAATCGCGGGTGCAATCCCGCCCCCATGTCGATCAGCCCTGACCGAGCGCCTTGACCACCTGCTCGACACTGGCCTTGAGCCCGGCTACGGTATCGTCCGCATCGCTCTCTACCACCAGCAGCTTGGCCCCGGTGGCGGCGATCACTTCGGCTACCTTGGCATCCGGCTGGCGATGGTGCAGCACCAGCGCCACGTCCTGCGCCTTGAGGTTGTCTCCAAGCGCCTTGAGCGCCGCTTCATCCCACTTGTCGTCGGCTGGCAGCGCCTGCTCGACCACGTCCAGGTTCAGCCCGCTGGCCAGGTAGCCCAGGCGTTCGGACAGGCTGACCACGGTCAGGTTGTCGACCTCGGCCAGGCGCGTCTGGCTGTTGGCGGTCAGCTCCAGCATCTGCCGCTTGATGTTGGCCAGGTTGGCCTGGATCTTCGCTTTGTCCGCTGGCGAGAGGCGCTCCAGGTCATTGGCCACCACGTCGGCCATGCGCCCCAGGTTGGTCGGGTTGAGCCAGGGGTAGGCGGCGAAGGCTTCGTCGCCCTTGACCGCGATACCGGGCAGGGCGCCGTCCACCGGGCGCGCGGCGTCGATCTCGACGATGCGGATGTTGCTGCGCCGGGCCATGGGGTAGAGCGGGTCGTCGCGCCAGATCGAGCGCACGCCGATCACCGCGTCGGCCTGTTGCGCCACCTTGTGCAGGCTGGCGCCGCCACGGCCGCTGAAATACGAAGGTTGGCGGCTGGCCGGCAGGTTGGCCGGGGCGGCGCGCTTGAGCTGCACCGAGGTGCCGTCGAGCAAGGCGCTGGCCAGGCTGTGGGTCACCGGCAGGGTGGTCAGTACTTCGGTGGCGCCCGCCAGCAGCGGCATGCCGCTCAGGGCCAGGGCCAGAGTGAGTCTCTTCAGGGTCATGCCGGGTTTCCTTGCAGGCGTGGGACGAGGGCGCGGGCCAGGGCGCAGAGGGCGAAGCAGATCCCGGCGACCAGGATGATCGCCGCGCCCGAGGGCACCGGCAGGTCGAAGACGATCGGCAGCAGGATGCCGAGCAACGTGCTGAGGGTGGCGATGATCACCGAGACGAAGAAGAAGCCCTTGAGCGACTGGCTGACCAGCCGCGCCGCCGCCGCCGGGATCACCAGCAGGGCGCCGACCAGGATCGCGCCGATCACCTTGACCGAGGCCACGGTGACCAGGGTCACCAGCACCACGAAAAGGTAGTCGAGGGTCTTCACCGCCACCCCGCGCACCGCCGCCAGCTGCGGGTTGAAACTGGCCAGCATGATGCGGTTGTACAACGGCAGGGCCAGGGCCAGCACCAGCACCGCGACGATGCCCAGCACCAGCAGGTCGTGGGCGCTGACGGTGAGCACCGAGCCGAACAGCACGTTTTCGAGGATGTGCACGTTGATCTTGCCGGCCAGCATCAGCAACAGGCTCGCGCCCAGGGCCAGCGACACCGAGAGGAACACGCCGATCAGGGTGTCCGGCGACAGGCCGGTGCGGTTGCGCAGGAAGTTGAGCAGGATGCCGAACAGCAGGCAGTAGCCGAACAGGCTGCCGTACGGGCCGGTGTAGGGCTCGCCGAGCAGGATGCCGATGGCAACTCCGGTGAGCGCCGCGTGGCCGACCGCCTCGGAGAAGAAGGCAAAGCGCTTGACCACCACCAGGGTGCCCAGGCCGCCGAGGACCGGGCCGATCATCAGGCCCGCCAGCAGGGCGTTGACCACGAAGCCGTAGGCCAGTGCCTCCGGCAGATAGCCAGCCGTGGCCCAGTCCTGGACCAGCTGGCGCAAGGTTTCGAAACTCATCAGGCAAGGCTCTCGCTGCGCGGGTGAACGGAGAACAGCCCGAGCAGGCGCTCGGGAGTCAAGGCCTGGGCCGGCGGGGCGTCGAACAGCACCTGACGGCTCAGCCCGGTGACGCGGTCGGCCATGCGCAGCACCGCTTCGAGGTCGTGCTCGATCCACAGCACGGTGGTGCCGGCCTGGCGCCAGCCGTGCAGCAGTTGCTCGAACACCTGGATACCGGCCTCGTCGAGGGCCGACATCGGCTCGTCCAGCACCAGCAGCTGCGGCTCGGGGATCAGCCCTTGGGCCAGCAGCACGCGCTGGCGCTCGCCGCCGGAGAGGGCGCCCATGCGCCGCTTGCGCTTGTCGAGCATGCCCACCCGTTGCAGCGCCGCGTCGATTTGCGGGCGCTCACGCCGCGACAGGCCAAGGAACGCCGGGCGGCGCTGGCACATGGCGGCCATGAAGTCGTCCACGGTCATCGGCAGGCCGCGGTCGAACTCCAGGGCCTGGGGCACGTAGCCGATCACCTCGCGCTCGCCGGGCCAGTGCAGGGTCAACTGGCCCTGGTGCGGCATCTGCCCGAGCAAGGTCTTGATCAGCGAGCTCTTGCCGCCGCCGTTGGGGCCGACAATGGCGTGCACGCTGCCTGGGGCGACACTGAAACGCACATTTTCGAGGATGCGCGTGCGGCCGAGGGTGAGGTCGATGCCGTCGAACTCGATGCGCGGCCCGCAGGCGCTGGTGAGGTTGGCGGCGGCGGTCATGTGCGGTTTTCCTGGATGGCCTGGACCACGGTATTGAGGTTGCGCTTCATCTCGACCTCGTATTTTTCCTTGGTGTAGTCGCCGTAGGAAATGTGGGTGAGCGGGTAGATGCGCACGCCGGACTCGCGGTGGATGGTGTCGACATAGGCCGAGGGGAAGTCCATCTCCGAGAAGATCACCTTCACGTCCAGCGCCTTGAGCTGGTCGATGGTCTTCTTCAACTGCGCCGGGCTCGGCTCGATGCCGTGGGCAGGCTCCACCACGGCGGTGACCTCCAGGCCGAAGTCACGCACCAGGTAGTCGTAGGCGGCGTGGATGGTGGCCACGCGGAAGGTCGCGTCCGGCGCCTGGGTGACCTTGGCCAGGGCCTCGGCACGCAAGCCACGCAGGCGCTTGGCGTAGGCACGGGCATTCTGCGTATAGAACTTGGCGTTGTCGGGGTCGAGCTTGCCCAATTCGCGGGCGATGTTGTTGACCTGGGCGATGGTGGCGCTGATCGACAGGAAGGTGTGCGGGTTGACCACCTTGCCGGCGCCGCGGGCGGCGATGCCGGTGGCTGCCAGCAGCGGCACGTTGGCGTTGGACTCGATGGTCCTGATGTCGGGCTTTTCGCTGGCGGCGATCATGCGGTCGGCGAAGTCGTCGTGGCCGACGCCGTTGAGCACGATCACGTCGAGACTGCCGATGCGCTTGATGTCCTCGGCGCGCGGCTCGTAGGCATGCGGGTTGAAACCGGCCGGGATCAGCGGCACCACTTCGGCCTTGTCGCCGACAATATTGCTCACGTAGCTGTAGTAGGGGTGCAGGGTGATGCCGATGCGCAGGGGCTTGCCGTTGTCGGCGAGGGCCAGGGCGGGCAGGGCGCAGGCCAGGAGCAGCGCCAGGGTGCGGCGGGCGAAGCGGAGCATGGGCAGGTCCTTAGTGACGGTGTTGGCGGGTGACCCCGGCGTCGTAGTGGGTGACGATCTGCTGCCAGCCGGCGGCGATCAGTGCATCGCTGTCCAGCGCGTCCGGGGGCAGGGCGGTGCTGTCGCGGCGCAGCCAGACATCAGGCTGGGCATCGCCGGCGGCAGGCAGGATCACCAGGAAGCTGCCGGCCACCTGGGCGTCCTGGCTGCGTCCCAGGTAGGCACCGTTGGCCAGCAACGACCACTGGTGGCTGCCGCGGCTCTGGCTGCTTGCGTCGCTGACGAAGGGTGGCAGACCCTCGGCGGCCAGGGCCTGGGCGTCCGGGGCGACGCCATTGTCCTCGCGCAGTGCGCGGATCTCCTCGACGGCCACCCACAGGTCGGTGTGGATGCCCTGTTCGGCGGCATTGAGGTCGCGGCGGGCGTCGAGCTGGTGGGCGGCGATGGCCTGTTCATCCTCGCGCTCGCCGCGCACGGCCACCACGCTTGCGGCCAGCACCACGATCAGCACGGCGGCCAGCAGCACGTAGAGGGTCTCGTGCCCGGCGCCGGCCGGGCGCACCACCTGGGCGCGGCTCATGGCGCACCGATGTCGGCGTGGTCGACTTCCACCACGTGGCCGGGGCCGGCGTCGAACAGCACATAGAACTCGCCGTCGGGGCGCTTGAAGGTCAGGGTCGAGTCGTCGCCGAGCTTGCTCGCCACCAGCACCTGTTCGTCGTAGCCGATCACGTCCAGGGTCACCCCCGGTGCGCCGCTGCCGTCGGAGAAACCGCCCTTGCAGGTGATCTGTTCGCCGTGCTCGGTGCACTCACACATGGGGTTGTGCGCCAGCGCCGGGGTGGCGGCCAGGGCCAAGAGGGGCAGGGCCAGCCTGCGCATCAGCTGTTTCATTTGTTGCCTCCTTGTTTTTCAAGCCAGGCCGCGGTGGCGGGGGATGCCTTGGCCAGCGGAACCGAGGCCTGGTACATCTTGCCGTCCCAGCCTTCGATGGTGATCCAGATGTCGGCGTCGGAACGGGTGCGTGGCGGGATCGGCAGCGAGGTGCCCATGCGCGCCGGCGCACCGAAGAAGATCGTGCCGGCGGCGCGCAGGCTGCGCGGCTTGCCCACCCGCAGGTAGATGGCCTTGGCGCCGTCGTTGCAGTTGCCGCAGGCGGCGTTGAAGGCCTTGAAGTAACCGGCCGGCCCTTCGGCACGCGGGGCTTCGTCGCGCAGCTCGGCCAGGTCCAGGGTCCAGCGCCCGACCTGGACGTCCTGGATGATGTTGGCGCCCAGGCCGCTGTCGCCGCGGAACAGGCTGGCGTCGGCGAAGTACTTGGGCATGAAGCCCAGCGGCACGAGGATCAGCAGGATGTTCAGGTGAAAGCGCCATTTCAGCCACAGCTGCTTCAGGCCGCTCGGCGGCAGGGTGTCGGTCTGGCTCAAGAGTGGGCCTCCAGGGTGATTGGGCGCGCCGGGCGTTCGCCGCGCTTGAGGGCGGCGCGGGTGGCCTGGGTGGTTCGTTTGGTCCAGATCAGCAGGCCGCTGAACACCATCAGGGTCAGCACCAGGCCGAAGAAGAACCAGATCAGCTTGATCGCCAGGCCACCGAAGTCACCGGTGTGCAGCGGACGCATGGATTCGGTGACGAACTCCAGGGCCGAGCGGTCGCCGAGCAGGAACTGGGCGTCGACGTTGCGCGTGTAGGGGTTGACCTCGGCGGTCTGGAACATCAGCGGGTACCAGCCACGGCCGCCCATGCTGTAGTGGCTGTAGGCGGTGGCGGGCAGCGAGATGAAACTGACGTCCAGGCCCGGGACCGCCTGGGTGGCGATGCGCGCCGCCTCGTCAAGGTCGATGCGTGGCGCCGGGCTGCCGTCGGGGGTTTGCGGGACCTGCTGGCGGGCGATCACCGGGGTGACGGGCTCGCTGGAAATGGTCACGTGGTTGTCGCCGAGGATCGCCTGGATCAGGAACCAGGTGCCGGTGATGGAGATCACCGCGATGAACCAGATCGACCACACGCCGGCCAGGCGGTGCAGGTCGCCCCAGAAGATCCGCCGGCCATGGCCGGTGCGCACGGGCTTGAAGAAGCCGCGCCAGAACTTCTTGTACACCACCAGCCCGGTGACCAGCGAGGCGAGCATCGGCAGCCCGAGCAGCGACACCAGGTACCAGCCCCAGCTGTAGCCGTTGGTGAAGGGCACCAGCCACCAGCCGTGCAGGGCGCGGGTGAAGGCCTCGAAGTCGAAGTCCGGGCGCTGGCCCTGGATGGCCCCGCTGTACGGGTTGACGTAGAGCAGCGCGTTGGTGCCGTCGGCGCGGGTCACCGAGGCCTGCAGGGCGAAGTGCGAACCGTCCGGCTGGTTGAAGAAACGCACCGCCAGGTCCGGTTCGGCCTTGTGCATGGCGTCGAGCACCTGCTGGTAGCTAAGGCGCTGGCTGTCGTCGTCGGGCTTGCTGGCGCGCACGTCGGCATTGGCCAGCCAGACGATTTCCTGGCTGACCACCGCGAGCATGCCGGTGAAGCAGACGATCAGGACGAAGAACCAGATCGGCAGGGCAAGCCAGCTGTGCACCAGAAACCACAGCTTGGAATTGGATTTCTTTCTCGATTGTCGGGCCATCGGTCGGTCTTCTGCATAAAAAAATACGGTCGAGTCTGTGCTCAACCTGGAGGGCTGCATAAGTAAGGACGAATGAGAATCAGAAAGCTGCCAAAGCAAATGAAAGAAAATGTTTCAAGAACTGGACGTAACCTCCGTTGCAACCGGCTGCTTGGCCGTGCGCGCCTGCTTTTGGCTGCGCTTGAGCGCGTTGGCGGTGGCCAGGGCGGTACGTTTGCTCCAGATCAGCAGGCCGCTGAGCACCATCATGCTCAGCAGCAGGCCGAAGAAGAACCAGATCAGCTTGGTGGTCAGGCCGGCGAACTCGCCGGTGTGCAATGGGCGCATGGACTCGGTGACGATTTCAACCGCCTTGCGATCGCCCAGCAGGCGGCTGGCTTCCATCTTGCCGGTATAGGGGTTGATCTCAGCTTTCTGGTACACCAGTGGATACCAGCTCATGCCGCCGATGCTCAGATGGGCATAGGCGTTGCTGGGGAAGCCGACGTAGTCGACGGTGAAACCCGGAATTTCGCGCTGGGTGATCCTGACGGCCTCGTCCGGGCTGATCATCGGCGTCGGGCTGCCGTCGGCGGTTAGCGGCACCGTCTCCCTTGCCACCACCGGCACGATGGGTTGGCTGGAGATGGCGATATGGTTGTCGGCGAGCAGGGCCTTGACCAGGAACCAGGTGCCGGTGATGGAAATCACCGCGATGAACCAGATCGACCAGATGCCGCTCAGGCGGTGGAAATCGCCCCAGAAGATTCGCGCGCCCTGGTTGAAGCGCAGGGTCGGCTTGAAGAAACCTTTCCAGAAGCGTTTATAGATCACCAGGCCGGTGACCAGCGAAGCGAGCATCGGCAGTCCGAGCAGTGACACCAGGTACCAGCCCCAGCTGTAGCCATTGGTGTGCGGCACCAGCCACCAGCCGTGCAGGGCGCGGGTGAATTCCTCGAAGTTGAACTGCGGGGGAACGCCCTGGATGTGCCCGGTGTAGGGGTTGACGTAGACCCTCAGCGTGCGGCCGTCAGGGTAGGTGACATCCGACAGCATGGCGAAGTGCGACTCGCTCAGGGTCATCAGGCTGGCCACGGCGATGCCGGGCTCGTCGCGCTGCATGGCCACCAGCAACTCGTCATAGGACAACCGCCGGGCGTCATCCGAAGGCGGATTGGCGCGGGTTTCCGGATTGGCCAGCCAGACGATCTCCTTGCTGATCACCGCCAGGGTGCCGGTGACGCAGACGATGAGCACGAAGAACCAGATGGGCAGCGCCAGCCAGCTGTGCACGAGGAACCAGATTTTCGAGCGTGACTTTTTCGACATGGGGTACGCAGTGTCAATGGCGAATTCAGGGGCGGATTGCCCGGCCGTATCAGAAAGAGACGCATGAGCAGGGCAAAACCTGATGGGTCAATTGCAAGCAAGTGTTTCCAGGTTGCCCTGTCTGTTGCTGCAGGTTCCTGCGCCGGGACTAATTTGCCTGCTTCCCGAAACGTCCCCCTATCACCGGATGCGAGCGTGCCCCTGGGCCGTCGCTCCCTTTTCCTTAGGTGTGTACAGGAGGCCCGTCATGGGTGTTGCTGTGGGATTTACAGTGCGTCCGCTATTGCCGGAGCAGGGACGTTTGCCATTGCTGGTGGAGGCCGGTGACGACGACACCAGCCTGCTGGACGTGTTCGATGAGCTCAAGGCGCTGGTGGACGAGCACCTGTTGCACGATGGCGGCATCCTGTTCCGCGGTTTCCGCCTGGAGGGCGCTGAACAGTTCCGTCAGTTCGCCGCCAGTTTCGGCCATCCGCTGCTCAACTACGAGTTCGGCTCCACGCCGCGCACCAACGTCACCCAGGGGGTCTACACCTCCACCGAGTATCCGGCGCACCAGCACATTCCGCTGCACAACGAGCAGGCCTACTCCCGCGACTGGCCGATGAAGATCTGGTTCTACAGCATGATCGCGGCGAAGTCCGGTGGCCAGACGCCGATTGCCGACAGTCGCGAGGTTTACCGCAAGGTGCCGGCGCACATTCGCGAGCGCTTCGTCAGCAAGGGCCTGATGTACGTGCGCAACTTCGGCAATGGCCTGGATGTGTCGTGGGAGGATGTGTTCAATACCGAGGATCCGCAGGAGGTCGAAGCCTACTGCAAGGCCCACGGCATCACCTGTGAATGGAAGGACGACGGTGAGCTGCGCACCCGCCAGGTATGTCAGGCTGTGGCCGAGCATCCGGTTACCGGCGACAAGGTCTGGTTCAACCAGGCGCACCTGTTCCATATTTCCAACCTGCCGCCCGAGGTGCGGGAAAGCCTGCTGGATATCGTCGACGAGGAAGACCTGCCGCGTAACGTCTACTACGGTGACGGTTCGCCCATCGAGGATGACGTGCTCGACGAGATCCGTGCGGTGCTCGAGGACTGCAAGATCAGCTTCCTCTGGCAGGAAGGCGACGTGATGATGCTCGACAACATGCTCGCCGCCCATGCCCGCGCGCCGTTCGAGGGCCCGCGCAAGGTGATCGTGGCGATGGCCGAGGGGCACTCGCTGGACCAGGCCTGACCTGTCGACGCCGGGGCTGCCGCGCAGCCCCAGGCTTTTCAGGCTCGATACCCGCTAAATCATCCCCCCTTCCATTCGTTCTTGTTGATGCGCCCGGACCTTCCGGTCGCGCCGCCGATCAGCAAGGACCCCACACATGAATGCCGCAGACGCCCAGAAACTTTCCCGCCGTTTCATCGAGTTGCCCCTGGACAAGCGTCGCTTGTTCCTCGAAGGGATGCGACGCGAGGGTATCGATTTCGCGCAGTTGCCCATGTCGTCCTGTGTCGGCCTGAGCGAGCGCGACGGCCTGTCCTACGCCCAGCTGCGCATGTGGTTCCTCTGGCAGCTGGAACCCTACAGTGCCGCCTACAACCTGCCGATGGCCGTGCGCCTGGAAGGCGAGCTGCAGGTCCAGGCGCTGGAGCGGGCCTTCACCTTGCTGGTCGGCCGCCACGAATGCCTGCGCACCACCTTCGCCCAGGACGGCGAGTGCGCCGTGCAGCGGGTGGCCGAGCCAACGCCGGTAGGCATCCAGCTGTTCGACCTGGCTGATCTGCCCGAAGCCACGCGCTGGGAGCGCGCCCACCAGCAGATGGCGGCCCAGGCCACCCAGGCCTTCGACCTCGAGCGCGGCCCGCTGTTCGGCATCGCCCTGCTGCGCCTGGCGCCCCAGGAGCATGTGCTGCTGCTGACCCTGCATCACATCATCGCCGACGGCTGGTCGATGAACGTCCTGATCGACGAATTCATGCGCAGCTACGACGCCCTGGTGGCGGGGCGCGAGCCTGCGCTGGCGGAAATCAAGGTGCACTACCGCGACTACGCGCTGTGGCAGCGCAGCTGGCTGGAGGCCGGTGAGCGCGAGCGCCAGCTGGACTACTGGCGCGAGCAACTGGGCGACGAGCACCCGTTGCTGGAGCTGCCGACCGACCGGCCTTATCCGGCCCAGCCCAGCCACCTGGGCGAGCGCCTGGAACTGGTGCTCGACGCTGGCCTGCGCGAAGATCTCAAGCAACTGGCCCAGCAGTACGGCGTGACCCTGTCCACCGTGCTGCTGGCGGTGTTCAAGACCCTGCTGCACCGCTACAGCGGGCAGGCCGACATCCGCGTCGGCGGCCTGATCGCCAACCGCAACCGCAGCGAAACCGAGGGGCTGGTCGGTTTCTTCGTCAACACCCAGGTGCTGCGCAGCCAGTTCAGCGCGCAGACGCCGTTCAGCGACCTGCTGCGCAGCCTGCACCAGGCCTCGGTCGGCGCCCAGGCGCATCAGGACCTGCCGTTCGACGCGCTGATCGAAGCCTTGCAACCCCAGCGCAGCCAGAGCCACACGCCGCTGTTCCAGGTGATGTTCAACCACCAGCCGCTGGTCACCGACCTCAAGGATGTGCGCCTGGACTGCGGCCTGCGCGTGGGCTACCTGAGCGCCGAGCAACTGGCCGGCAGCCGCCGCCAGCATGCGGCCACCAGTGACCTGATGCTCGATACCCGGGAGGAGGGCGAGCAGGTGTTTGCCGCCTTCACCTATGCCACCGATATCTTCGATGAAACCACCATCAGTGCCCTGGCCGGGCACTGGCGCAACCTGCTGCGCGCGGTGTGCAACGATCCGCGCCAGCGCCTGGGCGAGCTGCCGATGCTGGCCGAGGCCGAACGCCAGGCGTTGCTGTGCCCGGTGGCCGATGTGGCGCCGTGGGAGCCGGTGCAGCGCCTGTTCGAAACCCAGGCCGCGCGCAGCGGCGAGGCGCTGGCGCTGATCCTGGCCAATGGCGCCGAGGCGCCGTCGATGCGCTATGCCGAGCTCAACGCCCGGAGCAATCGCCTGGCCCATTACCTGCGTCGCCAGGGCGTTGGCCCCGACAGCCTGGTGGGCGTGGCCCTGGATCGTTCGCTGGACCTGGCCGTGGCCCTGCTGGCAGTGCTCAAGGCCGGTGGCGCTTATGTGCCGCTGGACCTCCAGGCACCGACCGAGCGCCTCGGCCATGTGCTTGAGGACAGTGGCCTGCAGTGGCTGTTGACCACTTCCGCGCAGTTGCCCGGCCTGCCGGCGCGGGAGGCAGTGCGCTGCCTGTGCCTGGACCAGCTGAAACTGGAAGACGAGCCGGTCGCTGACCTGCCGCTGACCGTCGTGCCCGACAACCTCGCCTATGTGATCTACACCTCCGGCTCTACCGGCCGGCCCAAGGGCGTGGCGATCAGCCACGGCGCCCTGAGCGAGTTCATTGCCCGCGCCATCGACTACAGCGACCTGCGCGAAGGCGACCGGGTGCTGCAGTTCGCCACCAGCAGCTTCGATGGTTTCGTCGAGCAGTTCTTCCCGCCGCTGTGCCATGGCGCCTGCGTGGTGCTGCGCGATACCCGCCTGTGGGACAGCGCCGCCCTGCACGAAGTGCTGATCGAGCACGGTGTGACCCTCGCCGACCTGCCGGCCGCCTACTGGTACTGGCTGGTGCAGGACTTCGCCGCGCGTCCGCCGGCCAGCTATGGCGCGCTGCGCCAGATCCACGTCGGCGGCGAGGCGATGGCGGTGGACGGGCTGCGCCTGTGGCAACTGGCAGGGCTCGGCCATGTGCGCCTGCTCAACACCTATGGCCCGACCGAGGCCACGGTGGTCTCGACCATTCACGACTGCACCGGGCTTGGCCATGAGGCAGTGTCCTGGCGTGGCATCCCCATTGGCCAGGGCCTGGCGCAGCGTCGCCTGTACATCCTCGACGATGACCTCGAACTGCTGCCCCAGGGCGCGGTGGGCGAGCTCTACATCGGCGGCCCGGGCCTGGCCCGTGGCTACCACGGCCAGCCATCACTGACTGCCCAGCGCTTCGTCGCCGATCCGTTCGCCCAGGGCGAGCGCCTGTACCGCACCGGCGACCGCGCGCGCCTGGGCGCCGATGGCGCCATCGAATACATCGGCCGCGTCGATCACCAGGTCAAGGTACGCGGTTTCCGCATCGAGCTTGGCGAGATCGAGGCGCGCCTGCAACAGTGCCCGGGGGTTCGCGAAGCGGTGGTGCTGGCCCTGCCGATGACCGGCGGCCTGCAACTGGTGGCCTACATCGTGCCTGACGCCGCCGAGCAGGACGCCGCCGAGCAGGCGCGCTTACGCCAGCAGGTGCGCAGCCTGCTCAAGGCCCGCCTGCCCGAGTACATGGTGCCCGGCCACCTGCTGCTGTTGCCGCGCCTGCCCCTCACGCCCAGCGGCAAGCTCGACCGCAAGGCCCTGCCAGCACCGGACCCGAGTGCGTTGCAGGCCGAGTACCGGGCGCCGCAGAGCGCGGTCGAGCAACAACTGGCGCAGATCTGGATGGACGTGCTGAACGTGCCGAAGGTCGGCCTGGACGATCACTTCTTCGAACTCGGCGGGCACTCGTTGCTGGCTGCCCAGGTGCTGGCGCGGATCAAGGACCAGCTGGGCCTGGTGCTGCCATTGCGCAGCCTGTTTGAACAACCGGCGCTGGGTGACCTGGCCGCCGAGCTGGCCCGGCTGCAGGGCGGCGATACGGATGACGACTGGTCGGATATGGACGCGTTCCTGGGTTCCTTGGAAGGGGTTGAGGCATGAGTGGCAACATGGCGGTACGCATTGCGAAACGGTTCGTCAGCCTGCCCCTGGAGCAGCGCCGGCAGTTCCTCGCCAAGCTGCGTGAGGACGGCAAGGACTTCAGCCTGTTGCCGGTGGTCGAGTCGCGGCACGACTTCGCCAGCATCCCCTTGTCCTTCGCCCAGCAGCGCCTGCTGTTCCTCTGGCAGCTGGAGCCGCACAGCGCGGCGTACAACATGGCGGCTGGCCTGCGCCTGAACGGTCGGCTCGACGTGGCGGCGCTGCAGCGCTCATTCGACTTCCTGGCCACGCGCCACGAGGCGCTGCGCACGGTGTTCCAGGTCGAGGGCGAACAGCCGCGCCAGGTGATCCTCGATCATCTGGCCGTGCCCCTGGAACAGGTCGACCTCACCGCCATCGCCACTGACCAGCGTGAGGCCGAGCTGGCCACGCGGGTGCGCGAGGCCAGTCACCAGCCGTTCGACCTGCTGCACGGCCCGCTGCTGCGCGCCACCCTGTACCGGCTGGCGGCCGAGGACTATGTGCTGCTGGTGTGCATGCACCACATCGTCTCCGACGGCTGGTCGATGGACGTGATGGTCAAGGAGTTCGTGCACAGCTACCAGGCGTTCACCCAGGGCCAGGCGCCGCAGTTGCCGGCGTTGGCGGTGCAGTACGCCGACTACGCCATCTGGCAGCGCAGCTGGCTGGAGGCCGGCGAGGGCGCGCGCCAGCTCGACTACTGGCGCGAGCAGTTGGGCGATGAGCAACCGCTGCTGGAGGTCGCCGCGGACTACCCGCGTCCACTGGCCCAGAGCTTCGACGGCCAGACCCTGGGCTTCGACTTCGGCGTCGAGCTGTCCCGACGCCTGGGCGGCTACGCCCGCGCCCAGGGCATGACCCTGTTCATGCTGGTGCTGACCGGTTTCTCGCTGTTCCTGTCGCGCCAGGCCGGGCAGCGCGATATCCGCATCGGCGTGCCCAACGCTAACCGCGGCCGTGCCGAGGTCGAGGGGCTGATCGGCTTCTTCGTCAACACCCAGGTGCTGCGCTGCCAGGTGGACGAACGCCTGAGCTTCGATGACCTGCTGGCCCAGGTGCGCGAAGCGGTGCTCGGCGCCCAGGCGCACCAGGAGCTGCCGTTCGAGCAACTGGTGGACGCGCTGGTGCCGGAGCGCAACCTCGGCCACAACCCGCTGTTCCAGGTCAAGTTCAACCAGAACGTCGGCATGCAGCGCCAGCGCTCGCTGGCCTTGCCGGGCCTGAGTGTCGCCGAGTACTCGCTGGACAAGGTCGGCACCCACTTCGACCTGGCGTTGGACATCACCGACGACGGTCAGCTGATCCATGGCGAAATGACCTTCGCCAGCGACCTTTACCAGCGTTCGACCGTCGAAGCCTTCATTCCGGCCTTCATCGAGCTGCTGGGCCAGCTGCTCGACGCTCCGCAACTGCCGCTGCACCGCCTGGCCGCGCCGCTGCGCAGCGAGCAGGCGCCGCAGCGTGAAGTGCCGGCGCTGGTGCTGGAACAGTGGCAGCAGCAGGTGTACCGGCAGCCCGAGGCGCTTGCCGCTTGCAGCCTGGAGCACAGCCTGAGTTTCGCCGCTCTGGACCAGGCCGCCAACCGCCTGGCCCATCACCTGCAACAGCAGGGTGTGGTCAGCGGCCAACCGGTTGCGGTGCTGATGGAGCGTTCGCTGGACTGGCTGACCTGCATGCTCGGTATCCTCAAGGCTGGCGCCGTGTACATGCCGCTGGACACCAAGGCGCCTGAAACGCGCCTGCGGCAGATGCTCGACGCCGCGCAAGCCAAGGTGCTGCTGTGCGCCGCCGACGATGCACGACTGACCAGCCTGGCCGCCGCCGATCGCCTGACCTTGGCGTATGTCCCCGAACAATGGCAGGACCTGCCGGCCAAGGCGCCGGCGCTCACGTTGTGGGCCGAATCGCCGGCCTACGTGATCCACACCTCCGGCTCCACCGGCCAGCCCAAGGGCGTGCTGGTCAGCCATGGCGCCCTGGCCAGCTACGTCGCCGGCCTGCTCGAACGCCTGGCGCTTGCGCCGGGGGCGAGCATGGCGCTGGTCTCGACCATCGCCGCCGACCTCGGCCACACCGTGCTGTTCGGTGCCCTGTGTGCCGGGCGCCTGCTGCATGTACTGCCCGAGGCGCTGGGCTTCGACCCGGACGCCTTCGCCCGCTACATGGCCGAACACCAGGTCGGCGTGCTGAAGATCGTCCCCGGCCACCTGGCGGCGTTGCTGCAAGCCGGCAACCCCGTCGATGTGCTGCCCCGGCATGCGCTGATCGTCGGTGGCGAGGCCTGCACGCCAGCCCTGGTGGAGCAGGTACGCCGGCTCAAGCCGGGCTGCCGCCTGATCAACCACTATGGCCCGAGCGAGACCACGGTCGGCGTGCTGACCCATGAAGTGGCCGCGCTCGCCGAGGGCGCCCGCGCCGTGCCGGTGGGCGAGCCCTTGCGGGGCGCCCATGTGCTGTTGCTCGACGATGTGCTCAATCCGGTGGCCGACCAGGTCGCCGGTGAGCTGTACATCGGTGGCGCCAGCGTGGCCCAGGGTTACCTGGGCCAACCGGGCCTGACCGCCGAACGCTTCCTGCCGGACCCGACGCGGTCGGGCCAGCGCCTGTACCGCAGCGGCGATCGGGTGCGGCGCAATCGTTCGGGCCAAGTGGAATTCATCGGCCGCGCCGACGACCAGGTCAAGGTGCGCGGTTATCGCGTCGAGCCGGCCGAGGTGGCGCGGGTGCTGCGGGGGCTGGACGGGGTCGCCGAAGCGGTGGTCCTGGCGCAGCCGGTGGAAGGCGACGAAAGCCGCCTGCAACTGGTCGGCTGGTGCGTGGGCCAGGGGCTGCAGGGTGAAGCCTTGCGCCAGCAACTGCAGGATCGGCTGCCGGACTACATGGTGCCGGCGCAGATCTTGGTCCTGGACCGCCTGCCGCTGACCGCCAACGGCAAGCTGGACAAGCGTGCCTTGCCGGCACCGGGCGTCGCCAGGCGCCAGTACACGGCGCCGGTCGGCGAGATCGAAGAGGCCTTGGCGGCCATCTGGGCCGAGGTGCTCAAGCTCGACCAGGTCGGCAGCACCGACAACTTCTTCGAGCTGGGCGGCGACTCGATTCTCAGCCTGCAGATCATCGCCCGGGCCAAGCGCCAGGGCATCAAGCTCAGCCCCAAGCAGCTGTTCGAGAAGCAGACCATCGGCCAGCTGGCGGCGGTGGCCAAGCGCATCGAGAAAAAGGCCGTGGCGGCCGAGCAGGTCAGTGGTTCCATGCCATTGCTGCCGATCCAGGCGCGCTTCTTCGAAACCGCTATCCCCGAGCGTCAATACTGGAACCAGGCCCTGCTGCTCAAGCCGACCCAGGCCCTTGGTGCTGACCATCTGCAAGGCGCATTGCAGGCGCTGGTCGCTCAGCACGACGCATTGCGCCTGCGCTTCACCCAGGGCGAGGCCTGGCAGGCCGAGTTCCAGCCCACCAAGGCCGACGATATCCTCTGGGTTCGTCAACTGACTGACCTGGCCGAGCTGCCGGCGTTGGCCGAGCAGGCCCAGCGCAGCCTCGACCTGGCCCAGGGGCCGCTGCTGCGGGCGTTGCTGGTAGAACTGCCTGAAGGCCAGCAGCGCTTGCTGCTGGTGATCCACCACCTGGTGGTCGACGGCGTGTCCTGGCGGGTACTGCTGGAAGACCTGCAACTGGCCTACACGGCCCTGGCCGCCGGCAAGGCGGTGACACTGGCAGCCAAGAGCAGCTCGCTCAAGGCCTGGGCCGAGCGCCTTGGCGCCTATGCCCGCAGCCCGGAGCTGCTGGCCGAGGCCGACCACTGGCTGCGCGATTTTGAAGCCGCTGGCGGCGAGTTGCCCCGCGATAACCCGACGGGCGCCCAGACCAATCGTTATGTCGCCCATGCCTCGTCACGCCTGGACGCCACGCTGACCCGCAAACTACTGCAAGTGGCGCCCGCCGCCTACCGCACCCAGGTCAACGACCTGCTGCTGGCGGCCCTGGCGCGGGTGCTGTGCGACTGGACCCGAGAGGATTCGGTACTGGTCCAGCTCGAAGGCCACGGCCGTGAAGACCTGTTCCCGGAACTGGACCTCAGCCGCACCCTCGGCTGGTTCAGCAGCCTGTTCCCGGTACGCCTGACGCCGGCCCAAGGGCTTGGCGCGGGGCTGTGCGCAATCAAGGAACAACTGCGAGCGGTGCCGAACAAAGGCATCGGCTATGGCGTGCTGCGCTATCTCGGCGAGCCTGACCTGCGCGAGCGCCTGCAGGCGCTGCCACGGCCACGGGTGACCTTCAACTACCTCGGCCAGTTCGACGGCAGCTTCGCCCAGGCCGAGGGCGCCTTGTTCACTCCGGCCAGCGAGGCCAGCGGCGCCACCCAGGACCTGGACAGCCCGCTGGGCAACTGGCTCGGCATCAACGGCCAGGTCTACCAGGGCGAGCTGGAGCTGGACTGGAGCTTCAGCCGCGAGGTGTTCCATCCAGGGACCATCGAGGCCCTGGCGCGCCGCTACGAGCAGGTGCTGGCCGAGCTGGTTGAGCATTGCGCCCAGGCGCCGCACCAGGGCGTCACGCCATCGGACTTCCCACTGGCCGAGCTGACCCAGGCGCAACTGGACAGCTTGCCGCTGGCTGCGGGGGACATCGAAGACCTCTATCCGCTGTCGCCGATGCAGCAGGGCATGCTGTTCCATAGCCTCTACGAGCAGGACGCGGGCAACTACATCAACCAACTGCGCGTGAACGTGCAGGGGCTGGATGTGGCACGCTTCCGCGCGGCCTGGCAGGCGGTGGTGGACAATCACGAAGTGCTGCGCAGCTGCTTCCCGCAGGACCTGCCGTTGCCTGTGCAGGTGGTGCGGCGCCAGGTGCAGGTGCCGTTCGTCGAACTCGGCCAGGCCCAGGACCTGGACGCCGTGGCCCAGGCCGAGCGCCAGGCCGGCTTCGACCTGGCCAGCGGCCCGCTGCTGCGCCTGACACTGATCCGCACGGCTGACGGCGGCCATCACCTGATCTACACCAGCCACCATATCCTGATGGACGGCTGGAGCAGCTCGCGCCTGCTCGGCGAGGTGCTGCAGCGTTACAGCGGCGTCGCCCCGAGCGCCAGGACCAGCCGCTACCGCGACTATATCCAGTGGCTGCAAGGCCAGGACCAGCAGGCCAGCGAAACCTTCTGGCGCGCCCAGGTGGCCGAGCTGGACGAGCCAACGCGACTGGTACAGGCGTTCAAGTCCTCGGCCCAGGGGCGAGGCCATGGCAGCCTGGCGCTGCGCTTCGAACCGCAACAGACCCAGCAATTGGCGGACTTCGCCCGGGAACAGCGGGTCACCCTCAACACCCTGGTCCAGGCCGCGTGGCTGTTGCTGTTGCAACGCTACACCGGCCAGGCCAGCGTGGCCTTCGGCGCCACCGTGGCCGGCCGTCCGGCGGAGCTCGCGGGCGTCGAGGAGCAGCTGGGGCTGTTCATCAACACCTTGCCGGTGGTCGCCAGCCCACGCCCGGAACAGACCGTGGGCGACTGGGTGCAGCAGGTGCAGGCGCTGAACCTGGCCCTGCGCGAGCACGAGCACACGCCGTTGTACGAGATCCAGCGCTGGGCCGGCTGGAGTGGCGAGGCGCTGTTCGACAACATTCTGGTATTCGAGAACTACCCGGTCGCCGAGGCGCTGCAACAGGGCGCGCCGCAAGGCCTGCAGTTCGGCGAGGTGCAGAACCAGGAACAGACGAACTACCCGCTGACCCTGGTGGTGCAGGTGGGCGAGCGCCTGGAGGCGAGCTTCAGTTTCGATCTCCAGTGCTTCAGCGAGCTGGCCATCTACCAGCTGGCGGGGCACTTCCGGCACCTGCTCGCGCAGTTGGCGGCTGATGGTCAGCGTGCCCTGGGTGCGCTCAGCCTGCCGGTGGAAGACCAGCAGGTGGTTGCCAGCTATCCAAGTACGGCTTGCACCCAGGAGCTGATCGAAGCGCAGGCGGCGCGCACGCCTGAAGCGATCGCCGTGACTTTCGCCGGGCAGGCGTTGAGCTATGACCAGCTCAACCGCCGTGCCAACCGCCTGGCGCACAAGCTGCGCGCGCAGGGCGTGGGGCCGGATGTGCTGGTGGGCATCGCGGTGGAGCGTGGTTTCGAGATGATCGTCGGTCTGCTGGCGATCCTCAAGGCCGGGGGCGCCTATGTGCCGCTGGATCCGGAGTACCCTCAGGATCGCCTGAGCTACATGATGGAGGACAGCGGCATTCAGTTGCTGCTGACTCAAGGCCATCTGCTGGCCGGGCTGCCGGTGCCGGCGCACGTGCGCAGCCTGTCTCTCGAAGATGATTTGACCGACTATAGCGACGAAAACCCCGAGCACCTGACCCAGCCAGACAACCTGGCCTATGTGATCTACACCTCGGGCTCGACCGGCAAGCCAAAAGGCACGCTGCTGCCGCACCACAACCTGCTGCGCCTGTTCAAGGCCACCGATGCCTGGTTCGGCTTCGGCCCGCAGGATGTGTGGACACTGTTCCACTCGTACGCCTTCGACTTCTCGGTGTGGGAGATTTTCGGTGCGTTGCTGCACGGTGGCCGTCTTGTCATCGTTCCGCGTGAAGTGACCCGTTCGCCGGAGGACTTCCACCAGTTGCTGGTGGAGCAGGGCGTGACCGTGCTGAACCAGACCCCATCGGCGTTCAAGCCGCTGATGCGCGTGGCCTGTGACAGTGCATCCGACCTTTCGCTGCGCTACGTGATCTTCGGCGGCGAAGCCCTGGATGTGGCCGCGTTGCAACCGTGGTTCGAGCGCTTCGGCGAGGATTGCGACAACCTGATCAACATGTACGGCATCACCGAGACCACGGTCCACGTGACCTACCGGCCGATCCGCTTCGCCGACACGCAACAGGCGGGCAGCCCGATCGGTGCGGCGATCCCGGACCTGTCGATGTACGTGCTGGACGCCGATTTCAATCCGGTGGCCAAGGGCTGCACGGGCGAGCTGCATGTCGGCCATGCCGGCTTGGCAAGGGGTTACCACAACCGTGCCTCGCTGACCGCCGAACGCTTCGTGCCGGACCCGTTCTCCAGCGAAGGCGGGCGCCTGTACCGCACCGGCGACCTGGCGCGTTACCGCGAACAGGGCGTGATCGAGTACGTGGGCCGGATCGACCACCAGGTGAAGATCCGTGGCTTCCGTATCGAACTGGGCGAGATCGAAGCGCGCCTGCAAGAACATGCGGCGGTGCGCGAAGTGCTGGTGCTGGATATCGACGGGGCAGGTGGCAAGCAACTGGCCGCCTACCTGATTGCTCAAGATTCATCAGCCGACCATGCAACCCTGCGTGACACGCTGAAACAGCACCTGAAAGCCGACCTGCCGGACTACATGGTGCCGACGCACTTCCTGGTCTTGGACCAGTGGCCACTGACCGCCAACGGCAAGCTGGACCGCAAGGCGTTGCCGAAGCCGGACGCCAGCCAGCTGCAACAGGGCTACGTGGCCCCGCGCACGGCGCTGGAGCAGCAACTGGCGGCGATCTGGGCGGAGGTGCTCAAGGTCGAGCAAGTGGGCCTGCACGACAACTTCTTCGAACTCGGCGGCCACTCGTTGCTGGCCACCCAGGTGACCTCGCGGATCCGCCAGCGCCTGAATGTGGAAGTCCCGCTGCGCAGCCTGTTCGAATCCGCCGACCTGCAAGCCTTCGCCCAGACCACCGGCCAAGGTGCGGCCAGCCAGGCACCGGCGTTCAGCGTCGTTGACCGCAACCAGCCGTTGGCCTTGTCCTACGCCCAGCAACGCCAGTGGTTCCTCTGGCAGCTGGAACCGGCCAGCGCTGCCTACAACATCCCTTCGGCCCTGCGCCTGCAAGGCGAGCTGGATATCGAGGCACTGCGCAGCAGCTTCGCCGCGCTGATCGCCCGTCACGAAACCCTGCGCACTACCTTCCGCCAGCAGGGCGACAGTGCCGAGCAGGTGGTGCATGCGCGGCTGGAAACGCCGCTGGACATTACCACGGCCGTTCTGGACGAAGCCGGCGTGCAGGCCTGGGTCGAGAAGCAGGTATGCCAGCCGTTCGACCTGGAACACGGCCCGCTGCTGCGCGCCCGCCTGCTGCGCCTGGCCGCCGACGAGCATGTGCTGGTGCTGGTCCTCCACCATATCGTTGCCGACGGCTGGTCGATGCCGATCCTGGTCGACGAACTGGTGCGCGGCTATGAAAGCCATCTGCAAGGCCAGGCCCCGCAACTGCCGGCGCTGGCCTTCCAGTACGCCGACTACGCGGCCTGGCAGCGCCAGTGGATGGAAGCCGGTGAGCAACAGCGTCAGCTCGACTACTGGCAGGCGCGCCTGGGCAGCACCCAGCCGATCCTCGAGCTGGCCACCGATCGCCCGCGCCCCGTGGTGCAGCAGTATGAGGGTGCGCGCCTGCCGGTGGATCTCGAGCCAAGCCTGGTTGCCCAGCTCAAGACGCTGGCCGGGCAGCATGACGTGACCCTGTTCATGCTCCTGCTGGCTTCGTTCCAGGCTTTGCTGCATCGCCACAGCGGCCAGTCGGACATCCGCGTCGGCGTGCCGGTGGCCAACCGCACCCGGGCCGAGACCGAAGGCCTGATCGGCTTCTTCGTCAACACCCAGGTGCTGGATGCGCGCTTCGAACCGCAGATTCGTTTCGACGAGCTGCTGCAACAGGTCAAGCACACCGCCCTGGGCGCCCAGGCGCACCAGGAGCTGCCCTTCGAGCAACTGGTCGAAGCCCTGCAGCCCGAGCGCAGCCTGAGCCACAGCCCGCTGTTCCAGGTGATGTTCAACCACCAGACCCAGGTGCTGGGTGAATCCCGCGTACTCGCAGGCCTCAGCCTGCAGGGTCTGGTATCGGACAAGCAGACCGCACAGTTCGACCTGACCCTGGACACCGCCGAACACGAAGGCGGCCTGAGCGCGACCCTGACCTACGCCACCAGCCTGTTCGAGCCGGCGACCGTGGCGCGCATGGCCGAGCACTGGCGCAACCTGTTGCAGGGCATCTGCCAGGACGCCGGGCAGCGCGTCGCCGAACTGCCGTTGCTGAGCCGCGAGGAGCGCGAGCGCACCCTGTACGCCTGGAACGACAGCGCCGCCGACTACCCGCGCGGGCAGACCGTCCAGCAGCTGATCGAGGCACAGGCTGCCCGCACGCCGCAGGCCGTCGCCGCAGTCCTGGGCGAGCAGTCGCTGAGCTACGCGCAACTGAACCAGCGCGCCAACGCCCTGGCCCACCACCTGCGCAGCCTGGGCGTCGGCCCCGATGTGCTGGTGGGGATCGCGGTGGAGCGCAGCCTGGACATGCTCGTCGGCCTGCTGGCGGTGCTCAAGGCCGGCGGCGCCTACGTGCCGCTGGATCCGCAGTTCCCCGAGGACCGCCTGGCCTACATGATGGAGGACAGCGGCATCGCGCTGCTGCTGACTCAGTCCAGCCTGGTGCAACGCCTGCCGATCCCGCCGCAGGTGCGCAGCCTGTGCCTCGACCAGGCGCTGCCGGGCGAGTACAGCCAGGACAATCCGCGCCCGCTGGCACACCCGGAAAACCTTGCCTATGTGATCTACACCTCCGGCTCCACCGGCAAGCCCAAGGGCGTGACCATCCGCCACGACGCGCTGGTCAACTTCCTCTGCAGCATGGCGCGCCAGCCGGGTATCGATGCTCGCGACAAGGTGCTGTCGCTGACCTCGCTGTCGTTCGATATCGCGGGCCTCGAGCTGTACCTGCCGCTGCTGCGCGGTGCCTGCGTGGTGCTGCTGGGCGAACAGGTGAACAAAGACCCGCAGGCGTTGCTGGCGGTGATCCAGGTCCAGGCGGTCAGCGTCGTCCAGGCCACCCCGTCGACCTGGCGCATGCTGCTGGACGCCGCGGCGCCTGGAGCCTTCGCCGGCAAGAAGGTACTGTGCGGCGGCGAGGCGCTGAGCGCCGAGCTGGCCCAGCGCCTGATCGCCCAGGCCGGGCATGTGTGGAACGTCTATGGCCCGACCGAGACCACCATCTGGTCGGCCTGCCATTACCTGACCGACAGCGACGACGTGTGGCTGGGGCGGCCGTTGGCCAACACCCGCCTGCACGTGGTCAGCGACGAGCTCGACGTGCTGCCGCAAGGCGCGCGTGGCGAGTTGCTGATCGGCGGCGACGGCCTGGCGCGGGGTTACCACAACCGCCCGGGCCTGACCGCCGAGCGTTTTGTCCCGGACCCGTTCGCCAGCGAGCCGGGCGCGCGCCTGTATCGCACCGGCGACCTGACCCGCTATCGCGAGGACGGGGTGATCGAGTACGTCGGGCGTCTGGACCACCAAGTGAAGATCCGTGGCTTCCGTATCGAACTGGGCGAAATCGAGGAGCGCCTGCTGTTGCATCCGGCGATCCGCGAGGCCGCGGTGATAGATATCGATGGCCCGGCTGGCAAGCAGTTGGCCGCCTACCTGGTGCTGCACGATGCGCAGCAAAGCGTGGAAGCGCTGCGCGGCGAGCTGCGTGCGCACCTAAAGGCCGGCCTGCCGGACTACATGGTGCCGAGCCATCTGGTCGGCCTGGCACGCATGCCGCAGACCCCCAACGGCAAGCTCGACCGCAAGGCCCTGCCGCTGCCGGATGCCAGCCAGCTGCAGGCAGCCCACGTGGCACCGGTCACGGAGCTGGAGCGCAAGCTGGCGGCGATCTGGGCCGAGGTGCTGCAGGTCGAGCGGGTGGGCCTGCAGGACAACTTCTTCGACCTCGGCGGGCATTCGCTGCTGATCGTCCAGGTGATCGGCCGGGTGCGCGAACAACTGGGCGTCGACCTGAGTCTCAACGAGCTGTTCGAGCAGGCCACGCTGGCCGACTTCAGCCAGGTGGTGGAGCGCAAGTCGGGGCAGGTCGCCAACGCCCATGACGAGCTGACTAAATCCTTGGAGGCCTTGAAACGTCTTACTGCACAGGAAATAGATAATCTGATCGCTTAGCGGGAGACATTCAAAGTGCAAGAGCTGCTCGACTCCGTAAAGTCGCTGTCCACCAGGGAGCGCAAGGCATTGGCAGCCTTGCTCAAGCGCCAGGGTGTCAACCTCTACGGGGTCACCCCGATCTTCAGAAGGGACTCGGCGGACGGGGCAGCGCTTTCCTATGCACAGCAGCGCCAGTGGTTCCTCTGGCAGCTCGACCCGCACAGCGCCGCCTACAACATCCCGGCGGCGCTGCGGCTCAAGGGCGCGCTGGATGTCGAGGCGTTGCAGCGCAGCTTCGACAGCCTGGTGGCGCGCCACGAAACCCTGCGCACCACCTTCCGCCAGGAAGGTGACGGGGCGGTGCAGATCGTCCATCCGCCAATGCCCGTGGCGCTGGCGGTGGAGCCCTTCGTGCCTGCGGATTCGACGGATCTGCAGGCAGCCATCCGCGCGCGCGTGGAGGCCGAGGTCCAGCAGCCGTTCGACCTGGAGCATGGACCGTTGCTGCGGGTCAGGCTGCTGGTGCTGGGGCCTGAAGAGCATGTGCTGATCCTGACCGTGCACCATATCGTTTCCGATGGCTGGTCCACGCCGATTCTGGTGGACGAGCTGATCCGCCTGTACGAGGGCTTGCGCACGGGCTCGCCGGTGACCCTGGCCGAGCTGCCGATCCAGTACGCCGACTACGCCCTGTGGCAGCGCGACTGGATGGAGGCGGGCGAGCAGGAGCGCCAGCTCGGTTATTGGCGCGAGCAGCTGGCGGGCGAGCAGCCGTTGCTGGAGCTGCCTGTCGACCGCCCGCGGCCGTCGGTGCAGAGCTTCCAGGGCGCACGCCTGGCCATCGATATCGATGCCTCCCTGGCGCAGGGGCTCAAGGCCCTGGCGCGCCAGCAGGGGGTGACCCTGTTCATGCTGTTGCTGGCCTCCTTCCAGACCCTGCTGCATCGCTACAGCGGGCAAGCCGACATCCGTGTCGGGGTGCCGGTGGCCAATCGTACCCGCGCCGAAACCCAAGGGCTGATCGGCTTCTTCGTCAACACTCAGGTGCTCAAGGCTGAGTTCGCGCCGCAGACTACCTTTGCCGCGTTGCTGCAGCAGGTGCGTGAAACCTCGCTGCAGGCCCAGGCGCACCAGGACCTGCCGTTCGAGCAACTGGTCGAGGCGCTGCAGCCCGAGCGCAGCATGAGCCACAACCCGTTGTTCCAGGTGCTGTTCAACCACCAGGCCGAAAGCCCGGGCATGGTCCGTGAGCTGGGCGGGTTGCAGGTCCAGGGCTTGAGCTGGGAAGGGCAGACCACCCAGTTCGACCTGATCCTCAACACGGCCGAGCACGAGGGTGGGCTGATTGCGGCGTTCACCTATGCCACCTCGCTGTTCGATGCGGCCACGGTCGAGCGCATCGGCCGGCATTGGCGCAATCTGTTGCAGGGCATCTGCGCCGATCACGCCCAGCGCGTGGCGCAGTTGCCGTTGCTCGATTCGGCAGAGCTGGGGGCGTGGACGGCTGATGTGCGGCGCTACCCGAGCACCGAGTGCGCCCAAGCGCTGATCGAGCAGCAGGCGGCGCGCACGCCTGAGGCGATCGCCGTGACCTTCGCCGGCCAGGCGCTGAGCTACGACCAGCTCAACCGCCGCGCCAATCGCTTGGCGCATAAACTGCGCGCGCAGGGCGTGGGGCCGGATGTGCTGGTGGGCATCGCGGTGGAGCGCGGGTTCGAGATGATCGTCGGCCTGCTGGCGATCCTCAAGGCCGGGGGCGCCTATGTGCCGCTGGATCCGGAGTACCCACAGGACCGCCTGAGCTACATGATGGAAGACAGCGGCATCGCACTGCTGCTGACTCAAGAGCATCTGCTGGCCGACCTGCCTGTGCCGGCGCAGGTGCGCAGCCTGTCTCTCGAAGATGATCTGGCTGGCTACAGCGACGAAAACCCCGAGTACCTGACCCAGCCGGACAACCTGGCCTATGTGATCTATACCTCGGGTTCCACCGGCAAGCCAAAAGGCACGCTGCTGCCACACCACAACCTGCTGCGCCTGTTCAAGGCGACGGACGCCTGGTTTGGCTTTGATGCGCAGGACGTGTGGACGCTGTTCCACTCGTACGCCTTCGACTTCTCGGTGTGGGAGATCTTCGGTGCGCTGCTGCACGGTGGCCGCCTGGTGATCGTCCCGCGTGAAGTGACTCGTTCGCCGGAAGACTTCCATCAGTTGCTGGTGGAGCAGGGCGTGACCGTGCTGAACCAGACCCCATCGGCGTTCAAACCGCTGATGCGCGTGGCCTGTGACAGTGCATCCGATCTTTCGCTGCGCTACGTGATCTTCGGCGGCGAAGCCCTGGATGTGGCTGCACTGCAACCGTGGTTCGAGCGCTTCGGCGAGGATTGCGACAACCTGATCAACATGTACGGCATCACCGAGACCACGGTGCATGTGACCTACCGGCCGATCCGTTTTGCTGACACGCAACAGGCGGGCAGCCCGATCGGTGCGGCGATCCCGGATTTGTCGATGTATGTGCTGGATGCCGACTTCAACCCGGTGGCCAAGGGCTGCACGGGCGAGCTGCATGTCGGCCACGCTGGCCTGGCACGGGGTTACCACAACCGTGCCTCGCTGACCGCCGAACGCTTCGTACCGGACCCGTTCTCCGGCGAAGGCGGACGCCTGTACCGCACCGGCGACCTGGCGCGTTACCGCGAACAGGGCGTGATCGAGTACGTGGGCCGGATCGACCACCAGGTGAAGATCCGCGGCTTCCGTATCGAACTGGGCGAGATCGAAGCACGCCTGCAAGAACATGCGGCGGTGCGTGAAGTGCTGGTCCTGGATATCGACGGGGCAGGGGGTAAGCAACTGGCTGCCTACCTGATCGCTCAAGATCCATCAGCCGACCATGCAACCCTGCGCGACACGCTGAAACAGCACCTGAAAGCCAACCTGCCGGACTACATGGTGCCGACGCACTTCCTGGTCCTGGACCAGTGGCCACTGACCGCCAACGGCAAGCTGGACCGCAAGGCCCTGCCCAAGCCGGATGCCAGCCAGCTGCAGCAGGGCTACATGGCCCCACGCACGGCGCTGGAGCAGCAGCTGGCGGCGATCTGGGCCGAGGTGCTGAAGGTCGAGCAAGTTGGCCTGCACGACAACTTCTTCGAACTCGGCGGCCACTCGTTGCTGGCCACCCAGGTCACCTCGCGCATCCGCCAGCGCCTGGACCTGGAAGTCCCGCTGCGCAGCCTGTTCGAATCCGCCGACCTGCAAGCCTTCGCCCAGGCCGCAGGCCAAGGTGCGGCCAGCCAGGCGCCGGCGTTCAGTGTCGTGGATCGCAACCAGCCGTTGGCCTTGTCCTACGCCCAGCAACGCCAGTGGTTCCTCTGGCAGCTGGAGCCGGCCAGTGCTGCCTACAACATCCCTTCGGCCCTGCGCCTGAAGGGCGAGCTGGACATCGAGGCGCTGCGCAGCAGCTTCGCCGCGCTGATCGCCCGCCACGAAACCCTGCGTACTACCTTCCATCAGAAAGGTGAACAGGCCTGGCAACGCATCCATGGCGCAGGTGATTTCGACCTGCCTGTCGAACCGGTAACAAGCGAGGCGCTGCAGGCGCGGATCGCGCAGGAGACCGCGCAGCCGTTCGACCTGGAGCACGGCCCGTTGCTGCGCGCCCGCCTGCTGCGCCTGGCCGCCGACGAGCATGTGCTGGTACTGACCCTGCACCATATCGTCGCCGATGGTTGGTCGATGCCGATCATGGTCGATGAAGTGGTGCGTCTGTATGCCGGGTACCGTCAGGGCGCCGAGGCGCAACTGCCGGCCCTGGCGTTCCAGTACGCCGATTATGCCGCCTGGCAGCGCCAATGGATGGCGGCGGGCGAGCAGGCGCGCCAGCTCGACTACTGGCGCCAGCAACTGGGCGACGAGCAACCGGTGCTGGAGTTGCCTGCCGACCGCCCACGCCCGTTGCAGCTGAGTCATGCCGGGGCACGCCTGGATATCCACCTGGAGCCGGAACTCGCCGAGGCGCTGAAAGCCACCGCACGGCAACAGGGCGTGACCCTGTTCATGCTGTTGCTGGCCTCGTTCCAGGTGCTGCTGCACCGCCTCAGTGGTCAATCGCAGGTGCGCGTCGGCGTCCCGGTCGCCAACCGCAACCGGGCCGAGACCGAGGGCCTGATCGGCTTCTTCGTCAACACCCAGGTGCTCAAGGCTGAGTTCGCGCCGCAAACCACCTTCGCCGGGTTGCTGCAACAGGTCCGGCACACCGCCGTGCAGGCCCAGGCGCACCAGGACCTGCCGTTCGAGCAACTGGTCGAGGCGCTGCAGCCCGAACGCAGCCTGAGCCACAGCCCGCTGTTCCAGGTGCTGTTCAACCACAAGGCGGAAAACCCCGGCATGGCCCAGGAACTGGCCGGGCTGCGGATCGAGGGGCTGGGTTGGGAAGACCGCAGCACCCAGTTCGACCTGGTCCTGAATACGGTCGAGCACGACGCGGGGTTGAGCGCCATCCTGACCTACGCCACTGCATTGTTCGATCCGGCCACTGCCGAGCGTCTGGGCAGGTACTGGCGCAATCTGCTGCAGGGCATCTGCCAGGACAGCGCCCAACGCGTGGCGCAGTTACCGTTGCTCGACGCGCTCGAGCTGGATGAGTGGCAAGCGCATGTACAACGTTACCCAAGCTCCGAGTGCGCTCACGCGCTGATCGAGCAGCAGGCGGCGCGCACGCCTGAAGCGATCGCCGTGACCTTCGCCGGGCAGGCGCTGAGCTACGACCAGCTCAACCGCCGCGCCAACCGCCTGGCGCACAAGCTGCGCGTCGAGGGCGTGGGGCCGGATGTGCTGGTGGGCATCGCGGTGGAGCGTGGGTTCGAGATGATCGTCGGCCTGCTGGCGATCCTCAAGGCCGGCGGCGCCTATGTGCCGCTGGACCCGGAATACCCGCAGGATCGCCTGAGCTACATGATGGAAGACAGCGGCATTCAGTTGCTGCTGACTCAAGGCCATTTGCTGGCCGGCCTGCCGGTACCGGCGCAGGTCCGTAGTCTGAAGCTGGAAGATGATCTGGCCGGCTACAGCGACGAAAACCCCGAGCATCTGACCCAGCCGGACAACCTGGCCTATGTGATCTACACCTCGGGCTCGACCGGCAAACCGAAAGGCACCTTGCTGCCGCACCACAACCTGCTGCGTCTGTTCAAGGCCACCGATGCCTGGTTCGGCTTCGGTGCGCAGGATGTGTGGACGCTGTTCCACTCCTACGCCTTCGACTTCTCTGTGTGGGAGATCTTCGGTGCGCTGCTGCACGGCGGTCGTCTGGTTATCGTGCCGCGTGAAGTGACCCGTTCGCCGGAAGACTTCCATCAGTTGCTGGTGGAGCAGGGTGTGACCGTGCTGAACCAGACCCCATCGGCGTTCAAGCCGCTGATGCGTGTGGCCTGTGACAGCACTGCCGATCTGGCGCTGCGCTACGTGATCTTCGGCGGCGAAGCCCTGGATGTGGCTGCATTGCAACCGTGGTTCGAGCGCTTCGGGGAGGATTGCGACAACCTGATCAACATGTACGGCATCACCGAGACCACGGTGCATGTGACCTACCGGCCGATCTGTTTTGCTGACACGCAACAGTCGGGCAGCCCGATCGGTGCGGCAATTCCGGACCTGTCGATGTATGTGCTGGACGCCGACTTCAACCCGGTGGCCAAGGGCTGCACGGGCGAGCTGCATGTCGGCCACGCCGGCCTGGCGCGGGGTTACCACAACCGCGCCTCGCTGACCGCCGAACGTTTCGTGCCGGACCCGTTCTCCAGTGAAGGCGGGCGTCTGTACCGCACCGGCGACCTGGCGCGTTACCGCGAACAGGACGTGATCGAGTACGTGGGCCGGATCGACCACCAGGTTAAGATCCGTGGCTTCCGTATCGAGCTGGGCGAGATCGAAGCCCGCCTGCAAGAGCATGCGGCGGTGCGTGAAGTGCTGGTGCTGGATATCGACGGGGCAGGGGGCAAGCAACTGGCTGCCTACCTGATCGCTCAAGATCCAGCTGCTGATCATGCAGCCCTGCGTGACACGCTGAAACAGCACCTCAAAGCCAACTTGCCGGACTACATGGTGCCGACGCACTTCCTGATCTTGGACCAGTGGCCATTGACCGCCAACGGCAAGCTGGACCGCAAGGCCTTGCCCAAGCCAGACGCCAGCCAACTGCAACAGGGCTACGTGGCCCCGCGCACGGCGCTGGAGCAGCAACTGGCGGCGATCTGGTCCGAGGTGCTGAAGATCGAGCAGGTCGGCCTGCACGACAACTTCTTCGAACTCGGTGGCCACTCGTTGCTGGCTACCCAGGTCACCTCGCGGATCCGTCAGCGCCTGAATGTGGAAGTGTCGCTGCGCAGTCTGTTCGAGTCCGCCGACCTGCAGGCCTTCGCCCAGGCCGCAGGCGAGGGTGCGGCCAGCCAGGCCCCCGCCATTACCGTGGCGGATCGCAACCAGCCGCTGGTGCTGTCGTACGCCCAGCAGCGCCAGTGGTTCCTCTGGCAACTGGAGCCGGATAGCGCCGCCTACCACATCCCTGCAGCCTTGCAGCTGAAGGGGCGACTGAACCCCGAGGCGTTGCGTCAGGCCTTCGAGACCCTGATCGCTCGCCATGAGAGCCTGCGCACCACCTTCGATCAGCAAGGCGGCGAGGCGCAGCAGCGTATCCACGCGCCCGCGACGTTCACCCTGGTCATGGAATCGCTGCAGGACACCTCCACCGAGGCGGTCCGCGAGCGCGTGGCTCGGGAGATCCAGCGCCCGTTCGACCTGACCCAGGGGCCGCTGCTGCGGGTGCGCCTGCTGCGCCTGGCCGAGGACGACCACGTGCTGGTACTGACCCTGCATCATATCGTCGCCGATGGCTGGTCGATGCCGATCATGGTCGATGAAGTGGTCGACGCCTACCTGGCCTTGAGCCAGGGCCGGCAACCCGAACAGCCGGTCTTGCCGGTGCAGTACGCCGACTATGCCGTCTGGCAGCGCCAGTGGATGGAGGCCGGCGAGCAGGCCCGCCAGCTGGACTACTGGCTGGCGCAGCTGGGCGGCGAGCACTATGTGCTGCAACTGCCTACCGATCATCCACGGCCCACTGTGCAAAGCCACGCCGGTCGCAGCCTCGCCATCGAGGTACCGGCGCCGCTGGTCCAGGCTTTGAAGGCGCAGGCGCGCCAGCAAGGGGTGACGCTGTTCATGCTGCTGCTGGCTTCGTTCCAGAGCTTGCTGCACCGCCAGACCGGGCAGGCCGATATCCGTGTCGGCGTGCCGATCGCCAACCGCACCCGGGCCGAGACCGAAGGCTTGATCGGCTTCTTCGTCAACACCCAGGTGCTCAAGGCGCAGTTCGAGCTGCACACGACCTTCAGCGCGTTGCTGCAACAGGTCAAGCACGCCGCCTTGCAGGCCCAGGCGCACCAGGATCTGCCGTTCGAGCAACTGGTCGAAGCGCTGCAGCCGGAGCGCAGCCTGAGCCACAACCCGCTGTTCCAGGTGATGTTCAACCACCAGGCCCAACGCTCGGACCAGGGGCGCGAACTGCCTGGGCTGAGCATCGAAGGCCTGAGCTGGGGCAACCCCACGGCGCACCTCGACCTGGCCCTGGATACTTTCGAAAGCGAACACGGCCTCGGCGCGACCCTGACCTACGTCAGCGACCTGTTCGAGCACGCCACCATCGAGCGCATGGCCGCGCACTGGCTCAACCTGTTGCAGGCAGTCAGCACCCAGCCTGCGCAGCGGATCGTCGAGCTGCCGCTGCTCGATGAGGCACAGCGCCAGGTCATCCTCGGGCAGTGGAGCCGCCACGAGGCGATCTACCCTGACCAGCGCACCGTGCAGCAGCTGATCGCCGACCAGGCCGCGCGTACCCCGCACGCCACGGCGCTGATCTGCGAAGGGCAGCAGCTCACCTACCAGGCCCTGGACCAGCGTGCCAACCAGCTGGCCCATCGCCTGCGCGAGGCGGGCATCGGCCCGGACGTGCGCGTGGGCATCGCCCTGCCGCGCAGCCTGGACATGGTGGTCGGCCTGCTGGGCGTGCTCAAGGCCGGCGGCGCCTATGTGCCGCTGGACCCCGACTACCCGCACGAGCGCCTGGCCTACATGATGGAGGACAGCGGCATCGCCCTGTTGCTCGGCCACAGCGCCCAACTGCAAGACCTGGCCGTGGCACCGCAGGTGCGCAGCCTGTGCCTGGACAGCGAGCCGCTCGATGCCTGGCCGAGCCATGCGCTGCCAGCGCTGGGCGACCCCGACAACCTGGCGTACATCATGTACACCTCCGGTTCCACCGGGCGCCCCAAAGGCGTCGGCATCAGCGCCGCGGCGCTGAGCCGACATGCCCATGTCGCCCAGGGTTTCTGCGGCCTGTCGGCGGCCGACCGGGTGCTGCAGTTCTCCACCTTCAACTTCGACGCCTTCGTCGAGCAGCTGTACCCGGCGCTGATCTGCGGCGCCAGCGTGGTGCTGCGCGGCCCGACGCTGTGGGACAGCGAGACCTTCTACCGTGAAGTGGTGACCCAGGGCATCACCTTCGCCGACCTGCCGACCGCCTACTGGTACCTGCTGGCCAAGGACTTCGCGGCCAAGGGTCCACGCGACTATGGTTCGCTGCGGCGCATCCACATGGGGGGCGAGGCCATGGCCGCCGATGGCGTGCTGGCCTGGCAACAGGCCGGGCTCGGCCATGTGCGCCTGCTCAATACCTACGGGCCGACCGAGGCCACCGTCAGCGTCATGAGCCACGACTGCAGCGCCTATGTCACCGGCGAGCAACCCCTGCCGGTGCAGATCCCGATCGGCAAGGCCCTGGGCGGTCGCTCGATCCACCTGGTGGACGCCGATGCCGACCTGGCCCTGCCGGGCGCCATCGGTGAACTGCTGGTCGGTGGCGAGCTGCTCGCCCGCGGCTATCACAATCGTCCGGGGCTGACCGCCGAACGCTTCATCCCCGACCCGTTCGCGACGACGCCGGGCGGGCGCCTGTACCGCACCGGCGACCTGGCGCGCTATCGCGAGCACGGCGTGGTCGAGTACGCCGGGCGTATCGACCACCAGGTGAAGATCCGCGGCTTCCGTATCGAGCTGGGCGAGATCGAGGCGCGCCTGCGCGAGCACCCTGCGGTGCGCGAAGTGCTGGTGGTCGATATCGATGGCCCCGGCGGCAAGCAACTGGCGGCCTATCTGGTGCCCAACACCATGCCCGAGGCCGAGGACGGCCTGCGCGCCGAGCTGAAGGCGCACCTGGGCGCCAGCCTGCCGGACTACATGGTGCCGATGTACCTGGTGCTGCTCGAACGCATGCCGTTGCTGCCCAACGGCAAGCTCGACCGCAAGGCACTGCCGACCCCCGATACCCGCCAGTCGCAGCCGGCCTATGTGGCCCCGGTCAGTGAACTGGAGCAGCAGCTGGCGGCGCTCTGGGCCGAGGTGCTGCAGGTCGAGCGGGTGGGCCTGGGCGATGACTTCTTCGAGCTGGGCGGGCACTCGCTGCTGGCGGCCCAGCTGATTTCCAAGATCAACTCGGGCCTGGGCATCGACATCCCCCTGCGCCTGCTATTCGAGAAACCGCAATTGAATGATTTTGCCCAGGCCTGTGCCAGCACCGGCTTGTCGTTGAGCGAGGACGGCTTGTCCGATATCGAAAGAATGATGAATGAAATGGCGGGCGTCTGAGATGGACAAGAGCACAGCAGAACGTATCGCCAAACGCTTTGTCGGCCTTGCCCTGGAGCAGCGTCGGCAGATCCTCGACAAGATGCGCGAGACCGGGCAGAGCTTCCGCTTGCTGCCCATCGCCGTGACCCGTCACGACAGCCCGCGCATCCCGCTGTCCTATGCCCAGCAGCGCATGCTGTTCCTCTGGCAGCTGGAGCCGCACAGCAGCTTCTACAACGTGCCGATGGCGGTGCGCCTGAGCGGTTCGCTGAACCAGCAGGCTCTGGCCCAGGCCCTGGATGCGCTGGTGCGGCGCCATGAGAGCCTGCGCACGCGCTTTGTCTCCGAGCAGGGCGAGTTCCACCAGCAGGTCCTCGAACAATCGGGCGTTGGCCTGGAGGTGCGTGAGGTGCAGGCCGGGCCGGGCGAGGATATCGAGCAGTGTCTGCGTACTGCGGTGCGCGAGGCGCTGGATGCGCCGTTCGACCTGCTCGAAGGCCCGCTGCTGCGGATCCGGCTGTTGCGCCTGGCACCGACCGAGCACGTGCTGACGGTGTGCATGCACCATATCGTCTCGGACGGCTGGTCGGGCGAGTTGATGGTGCAGGAGTTCGTGCACCTGTACGAGGCCCTGTCGCAAGGCCGTGACGCCAACCTGCCGGCGCTGGAGGTGCAATACGCCGACTACGCGATCTGGCAACGCGCCTGGCTGGAGGCCGGCGAGGGCGAGCGCCAGTTGCAGTACTGGAAGCAGCAATTGGGCGATGAACACCCGGTACTGGACCTGCCCCTGGACCACGAGCGTCCGGCGCACCCCAGCTACCGTGGTGCGACGCTGCGCAGCGATGTGCCGGCGGCACTGTCGGCGCAGCTCAAGGTCCAGGCGCGTAGCCAGGGCCAGACCGTGTTCATGCTGACCCTGGCGGCGCTGGCCGTGACCCTGTCGCGCTACAGCGGCCAGGCCGACATCCGCATCGGCGCGCCCAACGCCGGGCGCAACCGCAAGGAAGTTGAAGGCCTGATCGGCTTCTTCATCAACACCCAGGTGCTGCGGGTTCAGGTAGACGAGCGCCAGAGCGGCGCGGCGCTGCTGGAACAGGTGAAGCAGGTGGTCAGTGGCGCGCAGTCGCACCAGGAATTGCCGTTCGAGCACCTGGTCGACGCCCTGGCGCCGGAGCGCAACCTGGGCCACAACCCGCTGTTCCAGGTGAAGATCAACCAGAACATGGCCGATACCGAGGCCGGCGCCCAGGCCCGCCAGACGCTGGGTGAGCTGAGTGTCAGCGGTTTTTCGGTCGAGGGCAGCGATGCGCGCTTCGACCTGGCCTACGACTTCACCGAGACCCCCGACGGCCTGCAAGGCTACTTCACCTACAGCACCGACCTGTTCGAAGCCGCGACCATCGAGCGCATGGCCGATTCGTTCCAGGCCGTGTTGCGTACGCTTGTCGAGCACCCCGACGCGGCGTTGCTCGATCACCCGGACGCCCAGGCTGAGCAGGTCGAAACCGCTGCCCAAGACTGGCCGCAGCAGGACTTCCTCGCCCTGTGGCGTCAGGGCCTGCAAGCCGGGGGTGGGCAGTCGGCATTGCGGGCGGGGGATCGCACGCTCACCTACGCCGAGCTTGAGCAGCAGGCCAACCGTTTCGCGCATTACCTCAAGGCGCAGGGTATCGCCCCGGGCATGACCGTGGCGCTGTGCCAGGAGCGCTCCATCGAGTGGGTGACCAGCCTGCTGGCGGTGCTCAAGCTGGGCGCGGTGTACCTGCCGCTGGACAGCCGCCAGCCGGCCGAGCGCCTGCAGCAGTTGCTGCAGGCCAGCGCCGCGCAGCTGCTGGTGCATGCCCAGGGCGACGCCCAGGCGGCGGGGCTGGGCGTGTGCCGCGCCGTGGCCTATGACGCTTCACTGTATGGCGACTGCGACGAGCAGCCACCGGCGGTGCGTGTCTTGCCGCAGCAGGCGGCCTACATCATCTATACCTCGGGTTCCACCGGGCAGCCCAAGGGCGTGGTGGTCAGCCACGGGGCGCTGGCCAACTACCTCCAGGGCGTGCTGCAACGCCTCGACCTGCAGCCCGGCGCCAGCCTGGCGATGGTTTCCACGGTGGCCGCCGACCTTGGCCATACCGTGCTGTTCGGCGCGCTGGCCTCGGGCCGGCTGCTGCACCTGCTGGGCCACGACCAGGGTTTCGATCCGGATGCCTTCGCCAGCTACATGGCCGAGCACCGCGTCGATGTGCTGAAGATCGTGCCGAGCCACCTGCAGGGCCTGTTGCAGGCCGCGCAGCCGGAGCGGGTGCTGCCCGAGCAATTGCTGATCCTCGGTGGCGAGGCCAGTTCCTGGGCGCTGATCGAGCAGATCCGCCGCCTGAAGCCCGGCTGCCGGATCATCAACCACTACGGCCCGACCGAGACCACCGTGGGCATCCTCACCCACGAAGTTGGCGCGCGCCTGCCCGGCTGGCGCAGCGTGCCGGTCGGCCGGCCGCTGGACAACGGCCAGGCGCGGGTGCTGGACGCCTACCTCAATCCGCTGCCCGAGCGCGTGGCCGGCGAGCTGTACCTGGGCGGCCAGGGCCTGGCCCAGGGTTATGTCGGCCAGCCGGGGTTGACCGCCGAGCGTTTCGTCCCCGATCCGTTCGCTGGCAACGGCGAGCGGCTGTACCGTGCCGGTGACCGCGCACGCCTGGACCAGGGTGTGCTGGAGTACCTGGGCCGTGGCGACGACCAGGTGAAGATCCGTGGTTACCGGGTAGAGCCAGGCGAGGTCGGCCAGGTGCTGCAAGGCCTGCCCGGCGTGGCCGAGGCCGTGGTGCTGGCACTGCCTCTGGACAGCGACCCCACGCGCCTGCAACTGGTGGCCTGGGCTGTACCGGCGGCGGGTGTCGAGCTGCAGGCCGAAGCCCTGCGCCAGGCCCTGTTGGCGCGCCTGCCAGAGTATCTGGTGCCGGCGCAGGTGCTGCTGCTCGAGCGCCTGCCGCTGACCGCCAACGGCAAGCTGGACAAGCGTGCCCTGCCCAGACCCGGTGTGGTGGCCAAGCAGCGCTTTGTCGCGCCGGTGGGTGAAATCGAAGAGAAACTCGCGGCGATCTGGTGCGAGGTGCTCAAGCGTGAGCAAGTGGGCAGCACCGACAACTTCTTCGAGCTGGGTGGCGACTCGATCCTCAGCCTGCAGATCATTGCCCGCGCCAAGCGCCAGGGCATCAAGCTCAGCCCCAAGCAGTTGTTCGAGAAACAGACCATCGGCCAACTGGCGGCGGTGGCCAAGCTGATCGAGAAGAAGCCGGCGGCCGAGGTAGTCGAGCAGGTCAGCGGCAGCCTGCCGCTGCTGCCGATCCAGGCGCGTTTCTTCGACAGCGCGATTCCCCAGCGCCACCACTGGAACCAGGCAGTGCTGCTGACCCCGCGCCAGCCGTTGACGGTGGCCTTGCTGCAACCTGCGCTCAAGCTGCTGCTGGAACAGCACGACGCCCTGCGCCTGCGGTTCAGCGAGGACCAGGGCCAGTGGCAAGGGCAGTTCGCGCCGCTCGATATGCAGGAACTCCTGTGGGTACATCAGCTGGACGATGCCGCGCGCCTGCCGGAGCTGGCCGACGAGGCCCAGCGCAGCCTGGACCTGAAGAATGGCCCGCTGCTGCGCGTGGTACTGATCGACCTGCCCGAGGGGCAACAGCGCCTGCTGGTGGTGATCCACCACCTGGTGGTCGATGGCGTGTCCTGGCGCGTCCTGCTCGAAGACCTGCAGCTGGCCTGCCAGGCACTGCTGGCCGGCAAGGCGCCGGTGCTGCCGGCCAAGAGCAGTTCGCTCAAGGCCTGGGCCGAGCACCTGCGCGAGCACGCCCGCAGCCCCGCGATGGTGGCCGAGCTGGCCTACTGGCAAGCGCAGTTGCAGGGTGTCAGCGACGTCCTGCCTGGGGCGAACCTGCAGGGTGGCCAGCAGCGCAAGCATGAAATCTCGGTGCGCACCCACCTGAACGCCGAACTGACCCGGCAACTGCTGCAGGAGGCGCCGGCAGCCTACCGCACTCAGGTCAATGATTTGCTGCTGACGGCGCTGGCGCGGGTCATCCGTCGCTGGACCGGCGAGGCGCACGCGCTGATCCGCCTGGAAGGCCATGGCCGCGAAGACCTGTTCGATGACCTCGACATCACCCGCACGGTCGGCTGGTTCAGCAGCCTGTACCCATTGAAGCTGACCCCCGCCGATGACCTGGGCGCGTCGCTCATGGCGGTCAAGGAGCAACTGCGCGCCGTGCCGGCCAAGGGCATCGGCTACGGTGTACTGCGTTACCTGGGCGACGCGCAGGTCCGCGAAACCCTTGGCGCCCTGGCCCAGGGCAGCATCGTGTTCAACTACCTGGGGCAGTTCGACGGCAGCTTCGACAGCGAGCAAGGGTTGTTCACCCCGGCGCCGGAAGGCGCGGGGCAGGGGCAAAGCCCGGAGGCGCCGCTGGGCAGCCTGCTCAGCATCGATGGCCAGGTCTACGCCGGTGAGCTGGCGCTGGACTGGAGCTTCAGCAGCGCCGTGTTCGAACGTGGGCAGATCCAGCGTCTGGCCGACGAGTACGCCGAGGAGCTGCGCCTGTTGATTGCCCACTGCACCAGCCCGGGCGTGGCGGGCGTGACGCCTTCGGACTTCCCGCTGGCCAATCTCGACCAGCGTCAGCTGGCGGCGCTGTCGGTGGCGGCGGACAACATCGAAGACATCTACCCGCTGTCGCCGATGCAGCAGGGCATGCTGTTCCACAGCCTGTACCAGCAGGAGGCGGGCAACTACATCAACCAGACTCGCGTCGAAGTGCAGGGGCTGGACGTACCGCGCTTCATCGCGGCCTTGCAGGCCACCGTGGACAACCACGAAGTGCTGCGCAGCAGTTTCTTCAGTGGCTACGACCAGTCACTGCAAGTGGTGCAGCGCCAGGCTAGGCTGCCGCTGGTCGAGCTCGACTGGCGTGACCAGGCCGATTTGCCCAGGGCGTTGCAGGAATGGGCCGAGGCCGACCTGCGTGCCAGTTTCGACCTGGCCAGCGGTCCGCTGCTGCGCCTGGCGGTGATCCGCAGCGCCGAACAGCAGTACCAGCTGGTGCTGACCAACCACCATATCCTGCTCGATGGCTGGAGCAGCTCGCGCCTGTTCGGCGAAGTGCTGCAGCGTTACGCCGGTGTTACCCCGGCAGGCAAGAACAGCCGTTACCGCGACTATATCCAATGGCTGCAGCGCCAGGACCAGGCCGCCAGCGAGCGCTTCTGGCGCGAGCGCACGGCGGAACTCGACGAGCCTACGCGGCTGGCCCAGGCCTTCAGGTCCGAAGCCCAGGGCCATGGGCAGGCCGAGCATCAGATCAGCCTGGATGCACAGCGTACCCAGCGCCTGGGCGAGTTTGCCCGGGACCAGCGGATCACCCTCAACACCCTGGTCCAGGCGGCGTGGCTGTTGCTGTTGCAGCGCTACACCGGGCAGGCATGCGTGACCTTCGGCGCCACCGTGGCCGGCCGCCCGACCGAGCTTGCGGGCGTCGAGGAGCAGCTGGGGCTGTTCATCAACACCTTGCCGGTGGTCGCCAGCCCGCGCCCGGAACAGACCGTGGGCGACTGGGTACAGCACGTGCAAGGGCTGAACCTGGCCCTGCGCGAGCACGAGCACACGCCGCTGTACGAGATCCAGCGCTGGGCCGGCTGGAGCGGCGAGGCGCTGTTCGACAATATCCTGGTGTTCGAGAACTACCCGGTGTCGGAGGCGCTGCAGCAAGGCGCTCCCGAGGGGCTGGTGTTCGGCGAGGTGGCCAGCCAGGAGCAGACCAACTATCCGCTGACGCTGGTGGCCCAGGTGGGCGAAAAACTGTCGGCCAGCTTCAAGTTCGACCGCGCCAGCTATGCCGGATCGGCTGTCGGGCAGATGGCGGCACACTTCGTCGAACTGTTGGAAGGGTTGGCGGACTCGTCGCAGCGGGCTTTGGGTGAGCTGGTGCTAAGTACAGCGCCGCTACAGGTCATTGACAGCTATCCGAGCTCGGCCTGCGCCCACGCGCTGATCGAGCAGCAGGCGGCGCGCACGCCTGAGGCGATCGCCGTGACCTTCGCCGGGCAGGCGTTGAGCTATGACCAGCTCAACCGCCGTGCCAACCGCCTGGCGCACAAGCTGCGCGCGCAGGGCGTGGGGCCGGATGTGCTGGTGGGCATCGCGGTGGAGCGTGGTTTCGAGATGATCGTCGGCCTGCTGGCGATCCTCAAGGCCGGGGGCGCCTATGTGCCGCTGGACCCGGAATACCCGCAGGATCGCCTGAGCTACATGATGGAAGACAGCGGCATTCAGTTGCTGCTGACTCAAGGCCACCTGCTGGCCGGCCTGCCGGTGCCGGCGCACGTGCGCAGCTTGTCTCTTGAAGATGATCTGGCTTGCTACAGCGACGAAAACCCCGAGCACCTGACCCGGCCGGACAACCTGGCCTATGTGATCTACACCTCCGGTTCCACCGGCAAGCCAAAAGGCACGCTGCTGCCGCACCAAAACCTGCTGCGCCTGTTCAAGGCCACCGATGCCTGGTTCGGTTTCGGTGCACAGGACGTATGGACACTGTTCCACTCCTACGCCTTCGACTTCTCGGTGTGGGAGATCTTCGGTGCGCTGCTGCACGGTGGTCGTCTGGTGATCGTGCCGCGTGAAACCACGCGTTCGCCGGAAGACTTCCATCAGTTGCTGGTGGAGCAGGGCGTGACGGTGCTGAACCAGACCCCATCGGCGTTCAAACCGCTGATGCGCGTGGCCTGTGGCAGTGCATCCGACCTTTCGCTGCGCTACGTGATCTTCGGCGGTGAAGCCCTGGATGTGGCTGCACTGCAACCGTGGTTCGAACGCTTCGGCGAGGGTTGCGACAACCTGATCAACATGTACGGCATCACCGAGACCACGGTGCACGTGACCTACCGGCCGATCCGCTTTGCCGACACGCAACAGGCGGGCAGCCCGATCGGCGCGGCGATCCCGGACCTGTCGATGTACGTGCTGGACGCAGACTTCAATCCGGTGGCCAAGGGCTGCACGGGCGAGCTGCATGTCGGCCACGCCGGCCTGGCGCGGGGTTACCACAACCGTGCCTCGCTGACCGCCGAACGCTTCGTACCGGACCCGTTCTCCAGTGAAGGCGGGCGCCTGTACCGCACCGGTGACCTGGCGCGTTACCGCGAGCAGGACGTGATCGAGTACGTGGGCCGGATCGACCACCAGGTTAAGATCCGTGGCTTCCGTATCGAGCTGGGCGAGATCGAAGCCCGCCTGCAAGAGCATGCGGCGGTGCGTGAAGTGCTGGTGCTGGATATCGACGGGGCAGGGGGTAAGCAACTGACGGCTTACCTGATCGCTCAAGATCCATCAGCCGATCACGCAAGCTTACGCGACACGCTGAAACAGCATCTCAAAGCCAACCTGCCGGACTACATGGTGCCGACGCACTTCCTGGTCTTGGACCAGTGGCCATTGACCGCCAACGGCAAGCTGGACCGCAAGGCCTTGCCCAAACCGGACGCCAGCCAACTGCAACAGGGCTACGTGGCCCCGCGCACGGCGCTGGAGCAGCAACTGGCGGCGATCTGGGCTGAGGTGCTGAAGGTCGAGCAAGTCGGCTTGCACGACAACTTCTTCGAACTCGGCGGCCACTCGTTGCTGGTGATCACCCTGGTGAACAAGGTGCGCGAAGCCTTCGCCATCAACATCAGCCTGCATGAGTTCATGCTGATGGCCAGCTTTGAGGAACTCGCCAACTTCATCGGCGGCGGCAAGGATCGCCTGAAATCGCCGGTAATCAACCTCAACGGCTGCCAGCGCCAGCGCCCGGCGCTGTTCTGCCTGCCGCCGGGTGGCGGCGGTGCCTACGCCTACTACCCGCTGGCCAGCCGCCTGGCCGATGAGCGCCCGGTGTATGGCCTGGTCAACCGCTGCTATGCCGAGCCGGGCTGGGTGGACGAATCCTGGGCGGCGATGGTCGGCTATTACGTCGAGCAGATCCGCCGTACCCAGGCCAGCGGCCCGTACCATCTGCTGGGTTGGTCCATGGGTGGCGCCCTGGCGCTGGAGGTGGCTCACGCCCTGGAGCAGGCCGGCCAGCAGGTCGGTTTCGTCGGCCTGGTCGACACCCAGCTGCCGCAGGAGGTATCCGGCCTCGACGCCGAGCCGGTCGAGGTGGTGCAGGTGGCACGGGCGGACGAGAGCCTGCTGCGTGGCCTGCTGGCCTTTGCGCCGGGCGTCGGCGAGGCGCGGATCGCTGGCTTCATCGACGAGGCCGAGCGTCTGCCGGCCGAGGTCGACAGGACCGAGTGGGTCATCCAGCAGGTGGCCGCCGCGGGGAATGTCAGCGCCGAACGCCTGCGCAGCATCCACGAGGATGTGCACCTGCAGCGGGAGATCGTCGATGGCTTCGCCGTGCTCGACCGCAACGCCGAACTGAGCCAGTCATTCCGCCTGCGCCCGTTGGTGGTCCAGGTGGACTGCTGGTGGGCCAGTGAAAGCCGCAGCGCCGAGCGGGTACGTCTGGGCGAGGCGGGGCTGCTGGCCCAGGCTTCGGTCAACGGGCTGGCCAGTTCGACGGTGATCGCCGATGGGCATGAGGGTGTGATCAACGCCGTCGCGTTCACCGACGGGCTATTGCAGCGGCTTGCCGACAAGGCGTAAGGGTTGCTGTTGCAGCAAGCCGGGACCGCACTGTGGTCCCGGCATTGCTGCCCATCAAACCGTGCGCAAGCGCGCTTTCTCCACCTGTTGCATCTCCACTCCATCGAGCAATGCCTCGACCACCGCCTTGGCCGCATCCAGCCCATGATCATTGCCCAGCAACAGGTCATGGCAGGTGCCGCTCGCCAGTTCCATTGCCTTGAGGTTGGTGGCGAACGCGCCCTTGAGCAGAGTGGACAGGTGCACCAATGCATCTTCGAAGTCCACGCCTTCGCGCACGGCGAACAGGGAAGGGTGGCTGCATTCGCAGTTGCCGAAGCTGGAGTGCGCCGTGGTGGCGCGGGAAGGGGGATCAGGTAAGCCTTTTGTCATTGTGTCGCTCCTTGATTCAATGGAGCCGCCACAGATCGCTACCAAACGAAGTGGTGACGGCTGTACGCAGGTTGGTAGACCGGGAATCAAGGAAACCGGCGCGCACGAGTGCGCCCTACGCACAGCCGCCATAAAACGAAATAGCGGGCACAGAAAAAGCGCCGACTCTATCGCAATGGGGGCGCTTGTGCGCCTTGATTGATCGCGGGCTACCAAACCCGGCTGCTGGACTTACAGCAGCGCGCAAAGGTTACCGGGCTCAGGCAACCGTTTCAAGGCGCGTTCATATGCGGATACACTCGCCGACTCACCATCACAAGGATGTGCCTGATGCCCGAACCCTCCAACCTGTTGGCCTTCGCCCTGATCAGCCTGGGCATGGTGCTGACCCCCGGCCCCAACATGATCTACCTGATCTCCCGCTCCATCTGCCAGGGGCGCGGCGCCGGGCTGGTCTCGCTGGCAGGGGTGGCCATGGGCTTTGTCTTCTACATGCTCTGCGCAGCGCTCGGGATCACCGCGTTGGTCATGGCCGTGCCGTTCGCCTACGACGCCCTGCGCATCGGCGGCGCGTTGTACCTGCTGTACCTGGCCTGGCAGGCGCTGCGCCCGGGCGGGCGCTCGCCGTTCCAGGTGCGCGAGCTGCCGGCGGACAGCCCCCGGCGGCTGTTCATGATGGGCTTTGTGACCAACCTGCTGAACCCCAAGATCGCGGTCATGTACCTGTCGCTGATGCCGCAGTTCATCGAGCCGGGCCATGGCAGCGTCTTGCTGCAGTCGCTGGTACTGGGCGGCACGCAGATCGCCATCAGCGTCACGGTCAACGCGTTGATCGCGGTCATGGCGGGGTCGATCGCCGTGTTCCTGGCCGGTCGGCCGGCGTGGCAGCAGGTGCAGCGCTGGCTGATGGGCACGGTGCTGGCCGCCCTGGCCGTGCGCATGCTAGCTGAAGGGCGCCGTTGATCGCCAACAGCGATCAGATGGAACGTTTTGCCACCGGCCGACTTCTTACCCTCAGAGGAAAGACAACGTGCCCGGGATTACCGCGACATGAAAGCCCGCCAGGAGAGCAAATCAGTCAACCTGCAACCATTACCGGGTTTCATGCGCGGTGGTGGCGAAGTCAGCTGCCTGTTGCAGGCCATGGATTGGGGACGTTCGCCACTGGGCCCGCCGGACGCTTGGTCGCCAGCATTGAAGGGCGTGGTCGCCACGCTCCTCAGCGCCGAGGCACAAATCGTGCTGTTCTGGGGGCCGCAGTACGCCGCGCTGTACAACGATGCTTACTGGCCGACCATTGGTGACAAGCACCCCGCGGCGCTAGGGCAACCCGCCCAGGTTCACTGGCGCGAACTGTGGGACGACCTGGAACCTTTGTTACGCGGAGTGCGTGAAACCGGCGTGAGCTTTTCCGCCAAGGACCGGCCGTTCTACATCGAACGCCATGGCCCCGGTGAAACGGCATACTTCGACGTCTCCTACTCCGCCGTTCGCGAGGCCGATGGCGCCGTAGGCGGCGTGCTTTGCATCGTCACCGAGACATCCGAACGCGTGTATTTCCAGCACCGTCAGGCATTTCTCCAGGAACTGCGCCAGGCCTTGCCCGGCCTCGGCCAGGCCGAACGCATCGAAGCCCATGCGGTAAGGCGCCTGGCCAAGGAGCTGGGGGCCGCAAGAGTCTGCTTCGGCGAAGACCTGGGCGATGGACGCTACCGGGTAGGACAGGAATGGGCCGCACACGTGCCGCCAATCACCGGCATCAACCAGTACGCGGCCTTGGACCCGGCATTGCGCGAGGCGCTGCTGGCCGGTCAGGTCGTGCAGCGTAACTATGAAGCGAACAGTGCTATGCCCGGTTTCCAAGGGCTGTGTGCCACGTTGCACGCCCCTGTGCTGCGCGCCGAGCGGCTGGAGGCTATGCTCGCGGTGCACTTCCACACCCCCCATGCATGGACACCCAACGAGTGCGTGCTGGTCCAGGAGACCGCCAGCCAGGTGTGGGCGGCCATCACCCATGCCCGCGCCGAGCGCGCGCTGCATGCCTTGAACGAAGACCTCGAGGAAAGAGTGGTAAACATGCTCGCCCAGCGCGAGGCCTCACTGGTGCACCTGCACGAGGCGCGCAAGGCGGAGATCATCGGCCAGCTGTCCGGCGGTATCGCCCACGACCTGAACAACATGCTCACGCCGATCATTGCTTCGTTCGAGTTGCTGCGCCGCCATCCGCAGCAGGAGCGTGCCGAACGCCTGATCGACGGCGGCCTGCAGGCGGCGGAGCGGGCGCGCAATCTTGTCGGGCGCCTGCTCAGTTTCGCCCGGCGCCAGACCCTCAAGCCCGTCACGGTGTCGCTGGCCGCGCTGGTGGCGGACATGCACGAACTGATGGCGCGCTCCCTGGGGCCGGCCATTGTGTTGCAGGTCGACATCGACACGGCGCTGCCAGGTGTATTGGTGGATCCGCACCAGTTGGAACTCGCACTGCTGAACCTTGTGGTAAACGCCCGGGACGCCATGAGTGAGGGTGGCCAACTGATCATACGCGCGGGAGCCAATGAGGGCAGCGTGCCTAGGCCGCAAGGGCTGGAGGGCGGTCGCCAGTTGTGGCTGCAGGTCAGTGACAACGGCTGTGGCATGAGTGACGAAGTGCTGGAGCATTGCATCGAGCCGTTCTACTCGACCAAGGGGGTGGGTCGGGGCACCGGCCTTGGTCTGCCGATGGTGCAGGGCCTGGCGTTGCAATCTGGCGGCGGCTTCAGCATTCGCTCATGGGTCGGTCGAGGCACGGAAGCGACCTTGTGGCTGCCAGCCAGCGAGGCTGAGGTGGTCGAGCGCTTCGTCGAAACGGACGCGCCGCAGCAGGCGCAACGGCCGACTCGGGTGCTGCTGGTCGATGACGAGCCGCTGGTGCGCCAGGCCACGTTGATGCAGTTGCGCGCTCTCGGTTACGAGGTGACCGAAGCGCAAGGGCCCGCCGAGGCCCTGGGGTTGCTGGACCAGGGGCTGGTGCCCGATGCGCTGCTGACCGACCATGTCATGGCCGAGATGACCGGGGCGCGACTGGCCCAGCAGGTACGTGAACGCCTGGGCCAACTGCCGGTGTTGATCATTACCGGTTACACCAACCTCACGCCACGCGAGTTGCATGGCTTCGACGTGCTGCGCAAGCCGTTTCGCCAGGATGAGCTAGGGCGCAGCCTGGCGCGTTTGCTGACGGCACGAGGGTAGGTCACGAACCGTTCCTGTGCGACACAGCGCTCACTGCCGCCGCAGCACCTCCTCCAGCATTCGGCACACCTGCTCGGCCGAATAGGGCTTGGCGAGAAAGGCGAAACCCTGGTGGCCACCTTCGGCAATCGCCTCGCTGTAGCCGGAGGTGAGGATCACCGGCAACTGCGGCTGGCTGCGCTGTAACTCCAAGGCCAGGGCCAGTCCCCCCATGCCCGGCATCATCACGTCGGAGAACACCACGTCGAACCCGCCTTGTGTCGAGGCGATCTGTATCAGCGCATCCTCGGCCGAGACCGCCCAACTGACCCGATAGCCATGATCGCGCAGGATCTGCGCGATGAAACTGCCGACATCCGGGTTGTCCTCGACCACCATGATATGTCGGGACTCGCCAGAGGGCTCTAGCGCTGGCATCGCGGCGATGTCCTCGACCGCTGCCTGAGGTACCTGGGGCAGATACAGGGTAAAGGTAGTGCCTTTGCCTTGGCTGCTGCTGACCTGGACATCGCCGCCCGACTGCTTGACGAAGCCGAACACCTGGGACAAGCCGAGCCCGGTACCCTGGCCCGCGCCCTTGGTGGTGAAGAATGGATCGAAGATCCGCTCCTGCAGGTGCGGGGCGATACCCACGCCACTGTCGATCACCGAGATCGCGGCGAATGGCCCGGCCTGGGCGGCCTGGCCGCGCAGCGCCGGCATGGGCTGGTCGGCTTCCAGGCGCAAGCGCAGGGTGCCCGCGCCCGCCATGGCATCGCGGCCGTTGATCATCAGGTTGATCACCGCGGTTTCCAGCTGGCCGAGGTCGGCGTGCACGTGGCAGGGCGTGTCGGGCAGTTCCAGGCTCACCTGGATGCGCGCGCCGGTGGCGGTATCGAGCATCTCGGCCATTGCTTCGAGCCTCGGGCCTGCGTCGAACACCTGGGGGCTGAGCGCCTGGCGCCGAGCGAAGGCGAGCAGTTGCCCGGTCAGCTTGGCGCCACGGTCGACGGTGTCGGAGACGGTCTTGAAGTAGCGGCTGCGCCGGTTGTCGTCGAGGTCCGGCCGCTGCAGGAAATGGATGGAGGAGCGGATGATGGTCAGCAGGTTGTTGAAGTCGTGGGCCACGCCACCGGTCAGCTGACCGATGGCCTCGAGCTTTTGGGTCTGGCGCAGGACCGCTTCGGTGTGCAGCAACTGGCAGGTACGTTCTTCGACACGCTGCTCGAGGGTCGCGTTGAGCGCCTCCAATGCCGTCATCGCCTCGCGCACCTCGGCGTTGGCCTGGACCCGCTGGATATGCGCCCAGCAGCGTTCGGTCACTTCGCCAAGCAGGGTCTGTTCGTAGCGGGTCCAGGCCCTGGGCCGCTTGTCGTGGATGGCCATCAGCGCCGTCAGGCGGCCCTCCTTGATCAGCGGCATACAGATGGTCGCGGTGATGCCGATGGCCTGAAAGGTCGCCGACTCGGCGGCCGGCAACTGGCTGAGGTTGTCATCGATCACCAGCGCCTGGCCTGCGCGCAGGCGGCTGACGGCCAGTTCGCCGAAGGCGGCCAGGCGATACTGGCCGACCAGCCGTGGCGAGCCCGGTGCAACCCAGTCGCCACAGATGGTGAAACCGTCCTCGTCGGACGCCATCACGGCATAGGCGCAGCTGGACAATTTCAGGTGCTCGCCCAGCAGGCGGGTGGTGGTTGCCATGATCCGTTCGGGATCGGTGGCGTGCGCGGTGGCCCGGCCGAGGCTGTCGAGGAAGTTCAGGCGGCGGTTGGCCACCACGCTCGCGGTAGTTTCGGTGACCGTGTCGAGCATGCCCACAACGTTGCCGTCATGGTCGCGCACGGGGCTGTAGCAGAAGGTGAAATAGGCGCGCTCCGGGCTGCCGTGGCGCTCGATCGTCAGCGGGAAGTCTTCGATGTACACCGCTTCGCCGTCGAGGGCGCGCCGGGCCATGCGGCCGATATCGCTCCAGGCTTCCTGCCACACTTGGCTGAAGGGGCGCCCGAGGGCCGTGGGCTTGTTGCCGAGGATTTCGCTGAAGGCGTCGTTGTGCAGGGTCAGCAGCGCATCGCCCCAGAGCACGGCCTGGGGGAAGCGCGAGGCCAGACACAGGGCGACGCTGGTCTTGAGCACGTCGGGCCAGCCGTCCAGAGGCCCAAGGGGCGTAGCCGCCCAGTCGTGGTTGCGGATGCGCGCGGCCATCAGCCCGCCGCCGTCTAGCCATTTCGCCATGAACGCTTGCCGGTCCTTTTGTGTGGGATCATCAGGTTGCACCGAGACGCGACGCTTGGCGAGGGATTTGTATGCGCTGTCGCCTCAGCGGATGAAATGCACCTTGCCGGTATCGTCGTTGCCCATGTAGATGCCGTACACCCCGGCCTGGCGCTCGAGGATGTAGCGTTCGAGGATCTGCCGGATCGCCGGGTAGTAGATCTCGTCCCAGGGGATCTGGTCCGGCTCGAAGAAGCGGTAGTCCAAGGTCTCGGGCCCGTACTGGCCGGTCTCCTCGGTGACCACGGCGCGGAAGATGATGTACACCTCGCTGATCTGCGGCACGCTGAAGATCGAGTAGGGCGAGACGATGTCGGCGCGCACGCCGCTCTCTTCCCACACCTCGCGCAGCGCCGCCTGCTCGGTGGTCTCGCCGGCCTCCATGAAACCGGCTGGCAGGGTCCAGGTCCCGGGGCGCGGCGGGATGGCGCGCTGGCACAGCAGGTACTTGCCGTCGCGCTCGATGATGCAGCCGGCGATGATCTTCGGATTGATGTAGTGGATGTAGCCGCAACCGGCGCAGTGAAGACGTTCGTGGGTGTCGCCGTTGGGGACGCCCCGGGCCAGTTCCGTGGTGCAGTGCGGGCAGTAGCGCGGGGCGGTGGGCATGGTCAGTGGCCTATGCGAGGGTCCTTGAGGGGCAGGGGGGCGACGATATCGCGGACCTTGGCGTTGTCGTCCTGCTTCTGGCGCAGGTAGTCGAGGGCGACCTTGGCGGCGGCGCGCACATGGTCGACCGAGGCCTGGTGGGCGGCCAGGGGGTCGCCGCCCTTGATCGCCTCGACGATCTTTTCCATCTCGCGGTTGCTCGCGCCCCGGCGGTTCTCCTGGGACACCGAGGTGGCGCGCAGGTAACTGATGCGCGCCTGCAGCTGGCGCAACTGCTGGGCGGCGACCTGGTTGCCCGAGCCTTCGAGCAGCACGTCGTAGAAGCCTTGCACCGAGTCGAGCACCTGCTGCAGCTCGCCGTCTTCCAGCGCCTCGCGGTTGACCTCTAGGGCGCGCTCCAGGGCGCGGATGTCCTTGGCCTTGGCGTTGAGGGTGAACAGTTGCACGATCAGGCCTTCGAGCACGCAACGCAGCTCGTAGATATCACGGGCGTCTTCCAGGGTGATGATCGCCACCCGAGGACCCTTGGCGTCGGCGAACTCCACCAGGCCTTCAGACTCCAGGTGCCGCAGGGCCTCGCGCACGGAGGTGCGGCTGACGCCCAGGCGCTCGCAGAGGTCGCGCTCGACCAGGCGATCGCCTGGTAGCAGGTGGAAGTTCATGATCGCGCCGCGCAGCTTGTCGAGCACGATTTCACGCAGGGTGACGGGGTTGCGGTTGACCTTGAAGCTGTCGTCGAGGGGCTGGCGTTTCATCAGGGGCGCTCTTCTATGCGGCTGTTGCGCCAACATCGCGGAATGCCTTGAACCGGGGCATTCCTTGCAGTGGTTCACACAGCCCGCTGTTAACGGGTGGATTGCGCATCGGCTTCGGCGAACGCTTCGCGGGCCAGGCGGAAACTGTCCACCGCCGCGGGCACGCCGCAGTAAATGCCGACTTGAAGCAGGATCTCGCGAATCTGTTCGCGGCTCAGGCCATTACGCAGCGCGCCGCGGATGTGCAGCTTGAGCTCGTGGGGCCGGTTGAGCGCGGAAATCATCGCCAAGTTTATCATGCTGCGCTCTTTGAGCGACAAGCCATCGCGGCCCCAGACATGGCCCCAGCAGTACTCGGTGACCAGCTCCTGGAGTGGCTGGGTGAACTCGTCGGCGTTTTCGATCGAGCGGTTGACGTAGTCTTCGCCGAGCACTTGTGAGCGGATCTGCAGGCCTTTCTCGTACTTTTCGTTGCTCATCTGCCGAGGTCCTTGAACGTTGAATAAAAATGGGGGCCGCAACCGAGGGTGAAGGGGTATGCGCGGCCCCCGGAAACTGTGGGGCGCACAGCGCCCCCGCGAGTGTCAGCCCAGCGGCGGCAGCGCGCCGAGCTTGCCCTTGTGGTAGACCATCGGGGTGACCGGCTGCTCGGGCAGCACCAGGTTCTTCACCTGGCCGACGATGATCGCGTGGTCGCCGCCGTCGTACTCGCGCCACAACTCGCACTCGATGATCGCCGTGGCCTTGGTCAGCAGCGGGTTGCCCAGCTCGCTCAACTGCCAGTCGATGCCCTTGGCCTTGTCCTTGCCCTTGCCGGCGAAGGCATAGGCCTCGGCGGTCTGGTCGGCGGACAGCAGGTGGATGGCGAACTGCTTGCTGTCACGCAGGATCGGGTAGGTGTCGGAGGCGTAGTTGGGGCAGAACAGCACCAGCGCCGGCTCGATCGACAGCGCGCTGAACGCGCTGGCGGTGATGCCGACGATGCCGCCGTCGGCATCCAGGGTGGTGACCACGGTGACGCCGGACGGGAACGAGCCCATCACGTCTTTGTAGATGCCAGGTTCGATCATGGTGGCGTTCTCCTAGCGCATCACGAAGGGGTCGGGCATGGGCGCGGTGGACAGGTTGATCCACACCGTCTTCAGCTCGGTGTAGGCCAGTACCGAGTCGATGCCGCTCTCGCGGCCGTAACCGCTGTTCTTGAAGCCGCCGATGGGGGCCATGGCCGATACGGCGCGGTAGGTGTTGACCCAGATGATCCCCGAGCGCACGTCACGGGCCAGGCGGTGGGCGCGGCCCAGGTCGCGGGTCCAGATACCGGCGGCCAGGCCGAACTGCGAGTCGTTGGCCATCGCCAGGGCCTGTTCCTCGGTCTTGAAGCGGATTACCGCGGCGACCGGGCCGAACACTTCTTCCTGCATGATGGTCATCGAGTTGCTGTCGCACTCGAACAGGGTCGGCTCGTAGAACCAGCCATCGCCTTCGACTTCGGCACGCTTGCCACCCATTCGCAAGGTGGCGCCCTCGGCCTTGGCCGCGGCCACCAGGCCTTCGATCACCGCCAGTTGCTGGGCGGTGGCGATCGGCCCCATCTCGCTGTTGTCGTCCTGCGGGTTGCCGATGCGGATGCTTTTGGCGCGTGCGATCAGGCGTTCGACGAACTCGTCGAAGATCTCGTCCTGCACCAGCAGGCGCGAACCTGCCACGCAGCTTTGCCCGGAGGCGGCATAGATGCCGGCCACGGCGCCGTTGATGGCGCTGTCCAGGTCGGCGTCGGCGAAGATGATGTTCGGTGACTTGCCGCCCAGTTCCAGCGACAGCTTGGCGAAGTTCTCGGCGCTGCTGCGCACCACGTGGCGGGCGGTGGCGGCGCCGCCGGTGAAGGCGATCTTGCGCACCAGCGGGTGGCGGGTCAGCGCCGCGCCGGTGCTTGGGCCGTAACCTGTGACCACGTTGACAACGCCAGCCGGGAAGCCGGCTTCCAGGGCCAGGCGGGCCAGCTCGAGGAGGGTGGCGGAGGCGTGTTCCGAGGGTTTGAGCACGATGGTGTTGCCGGCGGCCAGGGCCGGGGCCAGCTTGATCGCGGTGAGGTACAGCGGGCTGTTCCACGGGATGATCCCGGCCACCACGCCGACCGGCTCGTGCACCGTGTAGGCGAACAGGTCCGGCTTGTCCAGCGGCAGGGTGCCGCCTTCGAGCTTGTCGGCCAGGCCCGCGGTGTAGTGGAAGAACTCCGGCAGGTAGCCGACCTGGCCGCGGGTCTCGCGGATCAACTTGCCGTTGTCGCGGCTTTCCAGCTGGGCCAGGTGTTCCTTGTTCTCGGCAATCAGGTCGCCGAGGCGGCGCAGCAGCTTGCCCCGGGCGGTGGCAGTGAGGCCGCGCCAGGCCTTGCCTTCGAAGGCGCGCTGGGCGGCCTGCACGGCGAGCTCGACATCGGCTTCGCCGGCATCTGGCAGTTGCGCCCAGGCCTTGGCGGTGGCCGGGTCAAGGCTGTCGAAGGTCTTGCCGCTCTGGGCATCGCGCCATTGGCCATCGATGCACATCTGGAAACGAACGAGGGTCATGCAACTATCCCCTTGGCGGATTCGGTGAGGGTGCGGGCCTGCCTGAGGAAGTCCAGCAGCATCTTGTTGACTTCGCGCGGTGCTTCCACCGGCATCATATGCCGTTGCTCGGCCAGGACCACACTCTGCGCGCCGGGAATTCGCGCGGCGAGTTGGCGGGTCATGGCCGGGGTGGAACCGCTGTCGAGCTCGCCGGTAGCGATCAGCGTCGGTACCTGGATGCTGCTCAGGTCGGCTTCGCGGTACATGTCCTGGGTGGCGAACAGCGAGTAAGTGGTGTGGTAGCCCTGCGGGTCGTTGCTTGCCAGGATCTGGCGGATGGCGGCGACCTGGGCCGGGTTGGCGGCCTTGTACTCGCGGCTGAACCAACGCTCGAGGGCGGCATCGACGTTGGCGTCTGGACCCTGTTCGTAGGCTTGCGCGGCGCGTGCGATCACCCCGGCGCTCTGCTCGGGAGTACGGTTGAAGACGCTGTTGAGTATTACCAGCGAGGCCAGGCGTTGCGGGTAGTCCAGGGCGAACGCGCGGGCCACCAGGCCGCCCATGGAAAAGCCGATCACGCAGGCCTGAGCGACCTGCAGGTGGTCGAGCAGTTCGGCGAGCTGCTCGGCATAGCCTTCCAGCGGCGTATCGGCGCTGGGTACGCGGCTCTGGCCATGGCCGAGCATGTCGTAGGCGATGACGCGATAGTCGTTGGCCAGGCCGACGATCTGCCCGCCCCACATTTCCTTGTTCAGGCCCACGCCGTGGATCAGTACCACGGGCTGGCCCTGGCCCAGGTCCAGGTAACTGGTCCCGGCCGGTGTACGTTCAGCGACAGGCTGAATCATGGAGGGCGCTCCTTGAAGGTCGGGCGCGGCGGGTATGCACGCCACGCCCAGGCCCGGCTTGGTTGTTGTTATTGAGCGTTGGCCTTTTCGGCAGCCAGTTCTTCCAGGTCGATGTAGCGGTTGCCAATGCGTGGGTGCAGGCGGCCACCGTCGGCGGCGCCCAGTACCACGACGATCTCGTCGGCACGTGGCGCATCTTCGATCTGCATTTCCAGGGTGATGTAGTGCGAGCGCAGGCCTTCGTCGTCCTTCTGCATCATCGGGATCTGGATCGAGGTGCCGGGGCCGCCGCGCTTGTTGGTGAAGCTCAGGTAGCTCTTGGCCTGCACGGCTTCGCGGTAGTGGTTGCCGAAGCGCAGGGTGTGGATCACCGCCGAGGCGTGCTCGATCTCGCCGTCGGCGCCGACCACGGCGGCCTTGCCATAGGCCTCGATCTTGTCGGCTCCGCCGATGGCGGCGGTCAGGCGCTCGACCATCAGCGTACCCAGTGCGGAGCAGTTGGCGCGGATCTCCGGCTTGAGGTCTTCGACGAAGCCGCGACCAGCCCATGGGTTCTTGATCACCACGGCCAGGCCGACCATGGTCACCGGCTTGTCGGTGGCCTTGCCGCCTTCGATGCGGGTCTCTTCGGAGTAGGTGACGATCTTGCGGATTTCGAAACTCATGGGGGGCTCCTGGTTAGGGTTATCAGCTCTTGTTGTCTGATGGTATACCATAATATTTGATGTGCAAGAGCCGGTCGAAAATTTCTCTCACCGGAGGACGAAAGGCTGTGTGCCTGGCTTGGATTTGGAGGCGATGCATCTATCGAGCGCCCCCCCGCGCGGCGCTCGATCTCACAGGTGCAGAACCTGCCCCGACGAACGTTTCAAGGCGACCCGCAAAAAAAGCCCGCTCGCGCCGGCCACGGGGGCCAACGCGAGCGGGCTGGTCCCCGCAATCAATCAGGCAAAGGGAATTCAGGCGAACGCCGGGACCACTTCCTTGATGAACAGCTCCAGCGACTTGCGTTTCTCGGCATGGGGCAGGCTGTTGTCGCACCAGAAGCTGAACTCGTCGACGCCTAGCTCCTGGTAGTACTTGATGCGCGCGATGATTTCTTCAGGGGTGCCGATCATGGTGTTCTTGCGGATGTTCTCCAGCGCGAAGGCTGGCACCTCGGCGAACTTCGATTCAGGGCTTGGCTCGAGGAAGCCGTTGACCGGCACGCTCTTGTTGCCGAACCAGGCATCGAAGGTGCGGTAGAAGCGTGAAATTGCCTGGGCGCCGACCTTCCAGCCGTCCGGCTCGGCCGGGCTGTGCACGTGGGTGTGGCGCAGCACCATCAATTGTGGGCGCGGCACGTCCGGGTTGTTGTCCAGCGCGGCCTGGAACTTGTTCTTCAGGTCCAGCACCTCTTCGTCGCCCTTCATCAGCGGGGTGACCATGACGTTGCAACCATTGGCCACGGCGAAGTTGTGCGAGTCCGGGTCGCGGGCGGCGATCCACATCGGCGGCATGCCCTGCTGGACCGGCTTTGGCACGCTGGTGGAGGTGGGGAAGTTGTAGATCTCGCCTTCATGGGCATAGTCGCCTTGCCACAGCTGGCGCACCGCCGGGACCATTTCGCGCAGGGCCTTGCCGCCGTCAGTGGCCGGCATGCCGCCGGCCATCCGGTCGAACTCGAACTGGTAGGCGCCACGGGCCAGGCCCACTTCCATGCGGCCATTGCTGATCACGTCGAGCAGGGCGCATTCGCCGGCGACGCGGATCGGGTTCCAGAAGGGCGCGATGATGGTGCCGGCGCCCAGGCGGATTTTCTCGGTGCGCGCGGCCAGGTAGGCCAGCAGCGGCATCGGGCTCGGCGAGATGGTGTACTCCATGGCGTGGTGTTCGCCGATCCACACGGTGCTGAAACCGCCGTCTTCGGCCATCAGGGTCAGTTCGGTGAGGTCTTCGAACAGCTGGCGGTGGCTGACCTGCTCATCCCAACGTTCCATGTGCACGAACAGCGAAAATTTCATGGGGCTTTTCCTCGGAGCTTTGTTGTTGTCGCCCGCCGGGGCAGGCGCTCTAAGTGGAATCGGTCGTCAGGGTTCAGGCGAAGGCCGGCAGGCTGGCCATCTTGCCGCGGCAATAGACCATCGGGCGGGGCGCCTCCTGGGGGACGATCAGGTTGTGTACCTTGCCGACCATGATGGCGTGGTCGCCGCCTTCGTATTCACGCCACAGTTCGCATTCGATCACGGCGGTGGCGCCGGCCAGGATCGGGTTGCCCAGTTCGCTCAGGGTCCACTCGATGCCGACGGCCTTGTCCTTGCCTTTTTTCGCGAACGCATACGCCTCGGCCTGCTGTTCACCGGAGAGCAGGTGAATGGCGAAGCGCTTGTTCTTCATCAGGACAGGGTAGGAGTCGGAGCTGTAGTTGGGGCAGAACAGCACCAGCGGCGGGTCCATGGACAGGGAGGAGAAGGCGCTGGCGGTGAGGCCGACGATCGAGCCTTCGTCGTCCAGGGTGGTGATGACGGTTACGCCGGAGGGGAAGGAACCCAGGACGTGCTTGTAGACGGTTGCGTCGATCATCTCGTGTACCTCTGAAAAGGCTGCGGTGGTCCGCGGTTTTTATCGTTGATGTGTCTGATGGTATACCGTAATACCTATATTGCAAGCGGAATTTTCCGTGGCCTGGAGTTCACGATAAACGGTGCAAACCCCGTAATTACTGGCCTTGGTGTAGACATTCGTGCTGCGTGACGGTGCAAGGAGCGGATCAGTTGCGCTGAAAATGAGCAGTGCAGTGTTGTCAAACTGTTGGAATACCATAATATGGTCTGCAGCTGAGAGGCCGCCCCGAGCGGTTTCCATACAACGATAAAAACGACCTTTCGAGCTGAATCCTATGTCCCAACCGTCGTCGCAACACCATCTCGTCGAGCAACACACGGTCGATTACGTGCCACCGTCCGAGCGCCATGGGAAGGCGCGCGACCTTTTCACCCTGTGGTTCAGCACCAACATCGCGCCGCTGCCGATTGTCACTGGTGCCATGGTGGTCCAGGTGTTCCATCTGAACTTGCTGTGGGGGCTGCTGGCCATCGTGCTGGGGCATCTGCTGGGTGGGGTGGTGATCGCCCTGGCCTCGGCGCAGGGGCCGCAGCTGGGCATTCCGCAGATGGTGCAGAGCCGCGGCCAGTTCGGGCGCTATGGCGCACTGCTGATCGTGTTCTTCACCGCACTGATCTACGTCGGTTTCTTCATTTCCAACATCGTCCTGGCCGGCAAGTCGATCCACGGCATCGCCCCCGGCGTGCCGATGCCCGCCGCCATCGTCATCGGCGCCCTGAGCGCCACCGCCATCGGGGTGATCGGCTACCGCTTCATCCATACGCTGAACCGCGTCGGCACCTGGGTGATGGGCTCGGCGCTGCTGGCCGGCTTCATCATGATGTTCGCCCAGGAACTGCCGGGCGATTTCTTCAGCCGCGGCGCGTTCAACCTGTCCGGCTTCGTTGCCACGGTGTCGCTGGGCATCATCTGGCAGATCAGCTTCTCGCCCTACACCTCAGACTACTCGCGCTACCTGCCCCGTGAAGTCGGCATCGCCAAGCCGTTCTGGGCCACCTACCTCGGTGCCACCCTGGGCACCATCCTGTGCTTCAGTTTCGGTGCGGTGGCGGTGCTGTGCGTGCCGGAAGGCACCGACGCCATGGTGGCGGTCAAGCAGGCCACCGGCTGGCTGGGCCCGGTGCTGATGGTGCTGTTCCTGCTCAACATCATCAGCCACAACGCCCTCAACCTCTACGGTGCGGTGCTGTCAATCGTCACCGCGATCCAGACCTTCGCCGCCCATTGGACGCCGAGCATCAAGCTGCGGGTGGTGCTGGCGGGGGTAATCCTGGTGGGTTGCGGTCTCGTGGCGCTGAACGCCTCGGCCGACTTCATCGGCCAGTTCATCGGGCTGATCCTGGCGCTGTTGCTGGTGCTGGTGCCGTGGGCGTCGATCAACCTGGTGGACTTCTACCTGATCAAGCGCGGCGAGTACGACATCGCCTCGATCTTCCGCGCCGATGGCGGCATCTACGGGCGCTTCAACCACCACGCGATCATCGCCTATGCCTGCGGCATCCTGGTGCAGCTGCCGTTCGCCAATACGTCGCTGTATGTCGGGCCGTATTCGAACATTGTCGAAGGAGCCGACCTATCGTGGCTGTTCGGGCTGCTGGTGACAGTGCCGCTGTACTACTGCCTGGCAACGCGGGCACAGCCGGAAATGGCGCAGCGGGTGGTCGGCGTCAAATCCTGAAATTTGCGACAAACTCATCGCCGGGGACGCCTACTCCCGCACAGCCGGCAGGAGCAGGCGTGTCCCGCGATAGTCGTAAGGCCGTTCAGACCTTGAACTGCGCGACCAGCCCGTTGAGTTCCAGCGCCAGCTGTGACAAGTCCTGGGCCGATACGCTGGTTTGATTGGCCCCGGTGGTTGTCTGCATCGCCAGGTCGCGGATATTCATCAGGTTGCGGTCCACTTCCCGTGCCACCTGCGCCTGTTCCTCAGTGGCGCTGGCGATCACCAGGTTGCGCTGGTTGATCGAGGCGATGGTCCGGGCGATCAGCTCCAGAGCCCGGCCGGCCGATTGCGCCACCTCCAAGGTGCCGCTGGCGCGGCCCTGGCTGCTGTGCATGGCACTGACTGCGCGCTCGGTGCCGATCTGGATGGCGCCGATCATCTGCTCGATCTCCGCCGTGGATTGCTGCGTGCGGTGGGCCAATGCGCGCACTTCGTCGGCGACCACGGCGAAGCCACGGCCTGCCTCGCCAGCTCGGGCGGCCTCGATGGCGGCATTGAGCGCCAGCAGGTTGGTCTGGCCGGCAATCGCGCCGATCACATCCAGCACGCGGGTAATTTCGTTGGCGCTGTTGGCCAACCGTTCGATCTCGGTGGCGGTACCGGTGACGTCGTCGACCAGGTGCTGAATCGAAGCGAGTGCCTGGTTAACCTGGTCTTGACCATCACGGGTGGTCTGGTCCGCGTCTTGCGAGGCTTCGGCGGTGCTCACGGCGTTGCTGGCCACTTCCTCGACGGCACTGGTCATCTGGTTGACCGCGGTGGCGGCCTGGTCGATCTCGGTGCTCTGCAGCAGCAGGTCACGGCTGGTGTCCTCGGTGACGCCGTGCAACCGCTCCGAGGCCGAGGCCAGGCGGTTGGAGGAGGTGGCGATCTTGCCAATGGTCTCGCGCAGGCTTTGCTGCATGCGGCGCAGAGCGTGCAGCAGCAGCGCGGGTTCGTCCTGGCCGGCCACTACGATCTCGCGAGTCAGGTCGCCAATGGCAATACGTTCGGCCACCATGACGGCCTCCGCCAGCGGCGTGACGACACTGTTGGTGAACAACAAGGCGACGGCGACCAGCACCAGAATGATCAGCAACAGCGCAATGACGATTGCCCGCAAGGCATCGTCCCCAACATCGCTGCTGTGCTGCGAGGCGGTGTGCGCACCTTTGTAGTTGAAATCAACCAGTGTCGACAACGCGTCCATCATATGGTCCGCCCGCTGGATCAGCGGGCCGCTGATCTGTTGCTTGGCTTGCGTCATGCGGCCTTCGTTGATGTTCGCGAGTACCTGAAGCTGCAGGTCGGTGTATTGCTTGCGCGCCTCGAGAAAGGCATTGAACAGGTTGCGATCTTGCGGACCATCGATGGTCGACTCGTAGCTGTTCAGGCTGTTGCGCAACGTATCTTCAATGCTGCCAAGCAAGTGCAGGCTCGTTCCCTCGCCGCTGCTGTCCTCAAGGGCAGCACGCAGTGTGGCCGCACGCTCCTTGGCGAGGCTGGAGCTAATGCCGTTGAGCGCAATCATGGCCGGTAGCCAGTTAACCCGGATTTCATCCGTGGCACTGTCCATTCGTTGGGTTTCGTACACTGCGACCCCACCCATGGACAGAATGAGAACAGCCAGGGTGGTGAAAAAACAGCCAGCCCTTTTGCCGATTTTCATGTTTCTAAGCAGCATGGATATTCCTTGACGTGAGATAAATTTACACGTCAAGAGCATGGTGGCGCGGCGACTTACGGAGTAGTCGGCGAAGACCACACGCTACTGCGAGTTTTTCTGACTTTTTATCTGCGTGAATTGTGATGGGAAGGGGGCGCACGGCTGCGCCCCACACTGCTGCGAATGGTCAGACCTTGAATTGCGCCACCATCGCGTTCAGCTCCACCGCCAGGCGTGAAAGGTCCTGGGCCGCAGCGCTGGTCTGGTTGGCGCCTGCCGAAGTCTGCATCGCCAGGTCGCGGATGTTCACCAGATTGCGGTCGACCTCCCGCGCCACCTGGGCCTGCTGTTCAGAGGCCGTGGCGATCACCAGGTTGCGCTGGTTGATCGTGGCGATCGCCTCGGCGATCAGTTCCAGGGCCCGGCCGGCCGATTGCGCCACTTCCAGGGTGCCGCCGGCGCGGCCCTGGCTGCTGTGCATGGCGTTGACCGCGCGCTCGGTGCCGGTCTGGATGCCGCCGATCATCTGCTCGATCTCCGCCGTCGACTGCTGGGTGCGGTGGGCCAGGGCGCGTACCTCGTCGGCGACGACGGCAAAACCACGGCCCGCCTCGCCGGCACGGGCGGCCTCGATGGCGGCGTTGAGGGCCAGCAGGTTGGTCTGGCCGGCGATCGAACCGATCACGTCGAGCACCTGGCTGATCTGGTTGGCGTGGCTGGCAAGTTGCTCAATTTCCTCGGCGGTGCCGGTCACGTCATCGACCAGGTGCTGGATCGAGGCCAGTGCCTGGTTGACCTGGTCGCGGCCGTCGCGAGTTGTGCGGTCGGCGCCTTGGGAAGCATCGGCGGTGCTCACGGCGTTGCTGGCCACTTCTTCGACAGCGGCGGTCATCTGGTTGACCGCGGTGGCGGCCTGGTCGATCTCGGCACTCTGCTGGTGCAGGCCGCGGCTGGTGTCTTCTGTAACGCTGTGCAATTCCTCGGAGGCCGAGGCCAGCTGGTCGGAGGAGGCGGCGATCCGCCGCAAGGTATCGCGCAGGCTGTGCTGCATGCGGCTCAGGGCGCGCAGCAGCAAGGCCGGCTCGTCGCGGCCGAGCACGGTGATCTCGCGGGTCAGGTCGCCGGTGGCGACGCGCTCGGCCACGGCGACGGCGTCGGCCAGCGGCACGATGATGCTGCGGGTGAGGAGGGTGGCGATGGCGACCAGCGCGAGCAGGATCACGGTGATGGCGCCGATGATCAGGGCAAAGGCTTCGTCCGAGGCCGCACTGCTGCGCTGCGAGGCCTGCTCGGCGCCCTGGGTGTTGTAGGCGATCAGTTCGCCCAGAGCCTTCATCATGCTGTCGGCGTATTCGGCCAGCGGGCCGTTGACCAGGCGGCGGGCTTCGTCGAGCTGATCGTTGCCGGCGGCGCTGCGAATGGCTTTCTGCAGGCCGTGGTAACGCTCGCTGAGACCGATGAAGGCATCGAACAGGGCGCGGTCGTCGGCTTTGATGATGGTGCGCTCGTAGGCCTTGAGGTCGCTATCGAGCTGCTGGTTGACCTGGACGATCTTGTCCAGGGTAATGTGACGTGCGCTGCTGCTGTCCTCCAGGACACTGCGCAAGGTGAGGGCGCGGGCTCGGCCCAGGTTGCTGCTGACTTCGCCCAGGGCGATTACCGCGGGCATCCAGGTGATGCGGATCTCGTCGGTGGCGCTGTCCATTCTGCGGGTTTCGTACAGGGCGACCAGGCCCATGACCAGGACCAGGACCCCGAGCAGGGTGAACATTCCTGCTGCCCGAATGCCAATCTTAACGTTCCGTAACTGCATGCGACGCTCCTTGACGGTGGCTGGCAGGCGTCAAGAGCGCGGACTGACCGGGCTCGGCTGGAAGGGCTCTCGATGCACTGCGAAAGGGGATATATCCTCACGGTTCATGTTGTTTTTTCTGGATGATGACACAGTGCCACTATTATTGACCAGTCGTTCAATGAAAGCTCGTTCCCTCGGGTATGTCGTCACTTGCTGACCGTTAGTCTTCATTGCGTCGCAAAAAGGGCCGCAGAGCGGCCCTTTCTTATCATGCAACGATTGGAATGGCGGGGTCGGCAGCTGCTAGCGCCTGGGCGCGATCAGCTGCGGGGGGGTAGATCCATACCGTGTTGATCTGGCGCTTGAGACTCTTGCCTTCCAGGCCCTGCAGGTGCAGTTCGCGTTCCCAGCCTTCGCTGTAGGCCGCGCCCCACCCTCCAAGGTCCAGGCAGGTGACGTACTTGGGCTGGCGATAGATCACCGGCTCCACGCCCAGCAGCTCGGCCATGGCGTTGTTGCCCGAATGGCGGCCCATGGGAATGGCGTGCTGGCAGGTCATCAGCGCTAGGTTGCCCTTGTCGTCGACGGCGGCGCAGGCGACATCGCCAGTGGCGAAGATGTAGTCCTGCCCAATGACTTTCAGGTGATCATCAACTTTCAGGCGTCCCAAGCCGTCACGCTCGCCTGCGACCTGGGCGGTCAACGGGCTGGCCTTGACCCCAACGGTCCATATCACAGTCTTGCTGGCGATGTATTCGCCGTTATCCAGGGTCACGCCCCCCGCATCCACCGCCACCACCGAGGTGCCAGTCAGCCATTGCACCCCGGCCTGCTCGCTGGCGCTGACAATGGCCGGGGTGATCCCGGCGCCGAGCGCGGCACCGATGCTGGCGCCACGGTCGATCAGCACCACGCGGGCCTGGCCTTCGCCGAGGATGGCGCGCAGTCGGGATGGCAGCTCGGTGGCCGTTTCGATACCGGTGAAGCCACCGCCGCACACCACCAGGGTGTTGCGCGCCGGGGAGGCGGGCAGGCTGGCCAGGCTATGCAGGTGCTGCTCCAGGCGAGTGGCCGACTCCATCTGGTCGACATCGAAGGTGTGCTCGGTCAGGCCCGGGACGGCGGGGCGGGCCACCTGGCTGCCGGCGGCGAGGATCAGACGATCGTAGGCGAGCTGGTGCGTGTGCCCGTTGGTATCGCGATAGCCGACCAGGCGGGCGTCGCTGTCGATGGTGTCGGCGGTGCCGTGGATGAACTCCACGCCCACCACGTCGAACAGGGCCTCCAAGGGCGCCTGCAAGCTGTGCACGTCGGCTTCATAGAAGCGTGGGCGGATCCGCAGTTGCGGCTGCGGGGCCAGCACACTGATGCGCACGTCGCCGCGCTGGGCCTGGTCGAGCAGGCGGGCGGCGCTCAGGGCGCTCCAGACACCGGCAAAGCCGGCACCGATGATCAGGATACGAGAGGTCATGAAGGTGCTCCGCAAGGTAGGAAAGGGCTTCGACGAAGCATGTGCTACTTGTCGAATAACTACGACTGTATTGATCGTAGTTTAATTCGGCAAGTGTTTTTTAAGCATCGGGTTGTGCGTCAACCGCCACAAAATGCGCGGATGCCGCGTATTGAATGACGTAAAGCGGGGTCTTGACCGGCCAGCCCGACGACAGGCGGCTACGCCCGGCTTTGCTTTCCAGCACTGACGGGCGTACAATTTACGACTAAATCAGTCGGAGATTTATATGTCCCTCTACAGTGCAGGCGTCGAGTACGGCATCCACTGCCTGCTGTTCCTGGTGGACGAGCGTGGCGACAGTCGCGAGTCCAGCGTGCGTGACCTGGCCGAGCTGCAGGGGGTGCCCCAGGAATACCTGGCCAAGGTCTTCACCAAGCTCGCCCGGGCCGGGCTGGTTGCCGCGACCGAAGGCGTGCGCGGCGGGTTTCGCCTGGCGCGGCCTTCCGACGAAATCACCGTGCTGGATATCGTCACGGCCATCGATGGACCGAAGAAGCTCTTCGATTGCCGGGAGATCCGCGAGCGCTGCGCGGTGTTCGAGGGTTCGGCGCCGGGCTGGGCGACCGAGGGCACCTGTGCCATTCACGCGGTGATGCTGGGGGCACAGAAACGCATGGAAGAGGCGTTGGCCCAGCAGACCATCCTCGACCTGGTACGGCGGTTCGGGCGCAAGGCGCCGGCTGAGTTCGGGCAGAAGGTCAATGACTGGATGAGCGAGCGACGCGACGGCAAAGGCAGCGCTGGCGATATTTCGTTGCAGGTGGTCTGACTGGGCCTGGGCCACCACGGAAAATGCTGCTCAACCCCCAGGTAAATCCTGGCCTGGGTGATCCGCCCGCGCGCCTCAAGGCGCGGTAAGCTGACAGGAAAATCCCGCGCGCCGCCCACGGCGCCAGAGAGGTCAGCGTGGCTTCCTACACCTTGCGTCAACTGAAGTACTTCGTCACCACCGTGGAGGCCGGCAGCGTCGCCGAAGCCTCGCGCCAGTTGTACATCGCCCAGCCGTCGATCTCCACGGCGATCAAGAGCCTGGAAGAAAGCTTCGGCGTGCAGCTGTTCATTCGCCATCACGCCCAGGGCGTGTCGCTGACGCCCAGCGGCAAGCGCTTCTACGCCAAGACCCGGTCCCTGCTGCAGATGGCCCACGAGTTCGAGCAGAACGCCCTGGCCGACAACGACACGGTGGCCGGGCAGATCGACATCGGCTGTTTCGAGACCGTGGCACCGCTGTATCTGCCGCGGCTGATCGCCGGCTTCCGCGAGCGCTACCCCGGGGTGGACATCCGCCTGCGCGACGGTGAGCAACAGGACCTGATCCAGGGGCTGACGGCCGGTACCTTCGACCTGGCGTTCCTCTATGACCATGACCTGGACGGCACCATCGAGACCGAGCCGCTGATGCCCCCACAGAAGCCCTATGTGCTGCTGCCGGAAAAGCACCGTTTCGCAGGCCAAGCCCAGGTGTCGCTGCGTGACCTGTGTCCCGAGCCGATGATCCTGCTCGACGTGGCCCCAAGCCGCACCTATTTCGTCAGCCTGTTCAACGAACTGGGGCTGACGCCGAACATCGTCTTCAGCTCCCCGTCGATCGAGATGGTCCGGGGCATGGTCGGGCAGGGCTTTGGTTTCTCGCTGCTGGTGACCCGGCCGCACTCGGAATTCACCTACGACGGGCAGCGGCTGGTGACGCTGGCGATCGCCGAGCCGGTGACGCTGTCGGGGTTGGCGGCGGCGCACCTCAGGCGTGTGCAACTGACCAAGCCGGCGCAGCTATTCGTGGAGTTCTGCCGTGAAGAGCTGGCACGGATGTAGGTGCTGACCGCCCGTCGCCTGTAGGGCGAAGACGACCGAACGTTGCCCGGTCAGTGGTTTCTTCCACTAAGGTGCATGAGACACTTCGGCGTTGTCATTACCGGGGCGAATGGACCTGCGCCCGGTGATGCTCAACTTCGACTGACAACCTTGCCGGTCGAGGGCGTAGCACATCTAACAGGCCATCCACTACAGAGAGGGTCGTACCATGTCTTTGATTGGCGTTTCTATGCTTGAGATGCGGCAGATGATCGAGCAGGCTTGCCTGCCCGACCACTGCGAGGTGAGCTGCGCCGATGGCGAGAACCTCACCATTCGCTTGGGTCAGGGCTCGAGTCCGGACGATTGCCTTACCGTGGCAGTGGTGCCAATTGCCAACCTCAACAACTGTCGAGATCTGGTGAACCTTGTGAGTCGGGTCAAGGCGCAACGTGATGCCCCGCCGGGGGCCCGTAAAGCGATTGCCTGAGGTCATTGCAACTCGAGCAACAGATTGATGCCGCCGTCGCCGCACTTGACGTGTTCACGGACAACGCCCCGATAATTGCGTCCCTCCCAGGCGAAGGCGACGCTGTGCGCCTTCTCCACCTTGGCAGGTAACGGTGGCTCGATATGCAGGCGCAGTGCGGGGCGGCCCTGCAGGCTAAGTGCCGCCAACTGGACCTGGCACATGGCACGCTGGGCCATTGGACCGAATAATGTATCGCGGACGAAATCCAGTTCCAGGCAAGCGCAAGGGGCACGACAAGGCATCTTCATGGTGGCTTTCCGACTCAAAGAGGCATAGCTCGAAGTTGGAAGCGTAAAGGCGCCAGACGTTCAAATTATTTCAGTAGGCTGAAGCAGCTCATTCGGCCTGGCATGCGCGGCACCCGCTAAGCCAGTTGCTAACAGGCGGCTCAGGGGGGGCCGAGAATCTCCAGCACCTTGTCGCGCAACTGGTCGATGCTGAACGGCTTGCCTATGAGGTGCATGCCTGGGGGCACGTTGAAGCTCTCGGCGTAGCCACTGGCGAACAGCACGGGCAGATTCGGCCGGCTTTCCCGGGCCTTGGCCGCCAATTCCTCGCCGCGCAGGTCGGGCAACCCGACGTCGGTCATCAACAGCGCCAGCGGTTGCGTCGGATCCTCGATGATCTTGAGGGCCGCGGCAGCGCTGTCGGCCTCGATGGCGGCATAGCCCAGTTCGTCGAGCACTTCGACTATCAGCATACGAACGATGTCGTCGTCTTCGACTACCAGAAGGTGCATTTCATGGGTCCTGTTTCGATGGATTGTCTCTACTCTGTGCGCGGGGCCATGGCAGAAGTTCCCAAGCTTAACGGCATGCGCAAATAGATGGAACGTTTGCTGCAAGCAGGCTTCAAATACTGGCTAAATGCCCTGCCAGATCTGCCAAAGCTGGTTAGACTCGCGGTATTCGCGGTCGGTCTGGCGCAGGGCATCACTTACACGACGTTGACGCCGGTCTGTTCAATGGATTTTTTTCGCTCGGGCACTTTCACATGATTCAAGCAGCCTCGATGGACCAACGCAGTTTTCGCAAACTGCTGAGCCGCAACGTCGGCCTGCCCCTGGGAGTGGGGCTACTGGGCGCCGTGGCCTTTGTCGCGGTGATCTACTACCTGCTTTCGGCCATGCAGTGGGTCGAGCACACCGATCGGGTGATCGGCAATGCCAACGAGACGATCAAGCTGTCGATCGACATGGAAACCGGCATGCGCGGCTATCTGCTGACCGGCGAAGAGCGTTTCCTCGACCCCTATGAGGTGGCCAAGCCGCGCATCTTCGGCAGCCTGGACAGCCTGCGGGCAATGGTGGCCGACAACCCTCAGCAAGTTGACCGCATCGACCGCATCGCGGCGCTGCAGCGCGAGTGGAACACCTTCGGCAACGAAGTCATCAGCCAGCGGCGCACCCAACAGGGTGATGTGGCGTCGTCGATTGGCCGTGGCCGCGGCAAGCGCCTGACCGACGAGATCCGCAAGGAGTTCGACACTTTCATCAACACCGAGCAGCAACTGCGTACGGCGCGCAACGAGACGGTCAGCACGGTCACCATGACCGCGATCTCGGCGTTCGTGCTGTTCATCGTTGCCCTGAGTGCGTTGCTTGCTTACCTCGGACGGCGTGACTTGCTGGCCTTGTCCTCAAGCTATGTCGAAAACCTCGAAGCCCAGCAACGCGCCGCCGAGCGCCTGGAGCAACAGGCCTGGGTGCGTGCCGGACAGACCCAGCTGGCCGAACAGGTGCTGGGCCAGCTGACGCTGCCGATGCTTGGCGACAATATCCTGCGCTTTTTCGCCGGTTACCTGGGCAGCGTGGTCGGTGCGCTGTATGTGCGCGATGAGCATGGCCAGCTGGTGCGGGTCGCCGCCTATGGTCTGGATGCCGAACAGAAGGCCAGCGAACCGCGCGTCGGCGATCATGCCGGCCTGCTGGGCGAGGCGGTGGCCCAGGGGCGGCTGTTGCGCCTGGATGAGCTGCCGGAGGATTACTACCGCCTGAGTTCCGGGCTGGGCCGTGGCTTGCCTCGCAGCGGTGTGCTGGTGCCGGCGCAGGACGAAGCGCGGGTCAACGGCGTACTGGAGCTGGGATTCCTACGCACGCTGCAAGATCGTGACTTGGAGCTGCTGCAGCGCGTCGCCGAAAACCTGGGTATCTCCATCGAAAGCGCCCGCTATCGCCAGCGCCTGCAGGAAGTGCTCGCTGAAACCCAGCAGCTCAACGAAGAACTGCAGGTGCAGCAGGAGGAACTCAAGACCGCCAACGAAGAGCTCGAGGAACAGTCGCGGGTGCTCAAGGAGTCCCAGGCCCACCTCGAGACCCAGCAGGCCGAACTCGAGCAGACCAACGAACAACTGGCCGAGCGCACCGAGGCGCTGGACCGCAAGAACGGCGAGCTGAACCAGGCCCAGGTCGAGTTGCAGGCCCGCGCCGATGACCTGCAGCGCTCGAGCAAGTACAAGTCCGAGTTTCTCGCCAACATGTCCCATGAGCTGCGCACTCCACTCAACAGCTCACTGATCCTGGCCAAGCTGCTGGCCGAGAACGCCGAAGGCAACCTCAGCAAGGAGCAGGTGAAGTTCGCCGAGTCCATCTATTCGGCCGGCAACGACCTGCTCAACCTGATCAACGATATTCTCGACATCGCCAAGGTCGAGGCCGGCAAGCTGGAGGTACGCGCCGAAAACACTCCGCTGGAGCGGCTGGTCGAAGGCTTGAAGGGTATGTTCCAACCGTTGGCGCAGGACAAGGGGCTGTCCTTCGCCGTGCAACTGGAGCAACCGTTGCCGGCTTCCCTGTTCACCGACCGTCAGCGCCTTGAGCAGATTCTCAAGAACCTGTTGTCCAACGCCATCAAGTTCACCGAGCGTGGCCAGGTCAGCCTGCGCATCAGCCATCAAGCGGGACGGGGGATCGTCTTCGCGGTGCGCGACACCGGCATCGGCATCGCCGCCGACCAGCAGCAGGCGATCTTCGGCGCCTTCCACCAGGTCGATGGCACCAGCAACCGGCGCTATGGCGGCACGGGCCTGGGCTTGTCCATCTCGCGTGACCTGGCGCACCTGCTGGGTGGGCAGATCGATGTCGATAGCACCCCGGGGCAGGGCAGCGTTTTCAGCCTGGTCCTTCCCGAGCATTTCGAGCCTGATACCCAGCAGATCGAGGTGCACAGCCTGCGCCCGGCGGTCGACGAACTGCCTCCGGCACCGCCGATGGCGACAACCGTACGCAGCGAGCGCCCGACGCCGGCCTTCGCCGACGATCGCGAGCAGGCGCCATTCGGCAACCGCTGCATCCTGGTGATCGAGGATGAGCCGAATTTCGCTCGTATCCTCTTCGACCTCGCCCACGAACTGGGCTACAGCTGCCTGGTCGCCCATTCCGCCGACGAGGGCTTCGAGCTGGCGGCCCAGTACCTGCCCGATGCCATCCTGCTGGACATGCGCCTGCCTGACCATTCCGGGCTTACCGTGCTGCAGCGCCTGAAAGAGCAGGCCGGCACCCGGCATATTCCGGTGCATATCATTTCGGTGGAGGACCGAGTCGAGGCGGCCATGCACATGGGGGCGGTGGGCTACGCAGTCAAGCCCACCAGCCGCGAGGAACTCAAGGCGGTGTTCGGTCGGCTGGAGGCGAAGCTCACGCAGAAGCTCAAGCACATCCTGCTGGTGGAAGACGATGACCTGCAGCGCGAGAGCATTGCCCGCCTGATCGGCGACGACGATATCGAAATCACTGCCGTGGCAATGGCTCAGGATGCCCTGGCGCTGCTGCGCGAGAATATCTACGACTGCATGATCATCGACCTCAAGTTGCCCGACATGCTCGGCAACGAGCTGCTCAAACGCATGACCGCCGAAGATATCCGCAGCTTCCCGCCAGTGATCGTCTACACCGGCCGTAATCTCACCCGCGAGGAGGAGGCCGACCTGCTCAAATATTCGCGCTCGATCATCATCAAGGGCGCGCGCTCGCCCGAGCGCCTGCTCGATGAAGTGACACTGTTCTTGCACAAGGTCGAGTCGCAGCTGTCCAACGAACGCCAGCGCATGCTCAAGACCGCTCGCAGCCGCGACAAGGTGTTCGAGGGGCGCAAGATCCTGCTGGTGGACGATGATGTGCGTAATATCTTCGCCCTGACCAGCGCCCTGGAACACAAGGGTGCCATCGTCGAGATCGGCCGCAACGGGCGCGAGGCCATAGAGTGCCTCGAAGCCAACGACGACATCGACCTGGTGCTGATGGACGTGATGATGCCGGAAATGGATGGCTACGAGGCGACGCGCCTGATCCGTCAGCAACCGCGCTGGCGCAAGCTGCCGATTATCGCCGTGACCGCCAAGGCGATGAAGGACGACCAGCAGCGTTGCCTGCAGGCCGGGGCCAATGACTACCTGGCCAAACCGATCGAGCTGGACCGCCTGTTCTCGCTGATCCGAGTCTGGCTGCCGCAATTGGAGCGAATCTGAAATCTTGACCAGTGAACGCAATACCGATATCGAAATCCGGCTGCTGATCGAGGCGATCTACCTCAAGTACAGCTACGATTTTCGCGATTACTCCGGCGCCTCGATCAAGCGCCGGATCCTCCATGCCATGCGCCAGTTCGACTGCCGCACGGTATCGTCGCTGCAGGAGCGAGTGCTGCATGACCCGGGCATGTTCCTCGAGTTGCTGCAGTACCTGACGATCCCGGTCAGCGAGATGTTCCGCGACCCTGGGCACTTCCTGGCACTGCGCACCGAAGTGGTGCCGCTGCTGCGCACCTGGCCCTCGCTGAAGATCTGGATCGCCGGTTGCAGCACCGGCGAGGAGGTGTACTCCATGGCCATCCTGCTGCGCGAGGAGGGCCTGCTCGAACGCACCATCATTTATGCCACCGATATCAATCCGCACTCGCTGGAGCGTGCCAAGCAGGGCATCTACTCCATGCAGGTCATGCATGAGTACGAAGATAACTATCGCAAGGCAGGTGGTCGGCGGGACTTTTCCGAGTACTACACCAGCGCCTACGGCAACGCCATCATGGATGCCAGTCTGCGCGACAACGTGACCTTCGCCGATCACAGCCTGGCCACCGACAGCGTGTTCTCCGAGACACAACTGGTGTCGTGCCGCAATGTGCTGATCTACTTCAACAAGGGGCTGCAAGACCGTGCCCTGGGGCTGTTCCACGAGTCGCTGTGCCACCGCGGCTTTCTGGTGCTGGGCAGCAAGGAGTCGGTGGACTTCTCGGCCTACGGCGAGCGTTTCGAGCCGCTGGTGCGGCCCGAGCGGATCTACCGCAAGACATGAACAGCGTGCGAGCGATTGTGATTGGCGCCTCGGCGGGGGGCGTGTCGGCGCTGTTCAGCGTGCTCGGCGCGCTGCCCGGCGATTTCGCCATCCCGGTATTATGCGTGCTGCATCTGCCCGATGATCGGCACAGCCAGCTGGCCGAGGTGCTGCAACGCCGCTTGCGTCGACCGGTTCGCGAGGCCCTCGACAAGGCGCGAATAGAGCCCGGCCTGATCTATGTAGCGGGGCCGGGCTACCACCTGTCGGTGGAGCGTGATTTCAGCCTGTCGCTGAGCCAGGAAGAACCGGTGCATTTCTCACGACCGGCAATCGATTTTCTCTTCGAGTCGGCCGCCGACGCCTACGGCTCGGAGCTGCTAGGCGTATTGCTCACCGGGGCCAATGAAGACGGCGCCCAAGGGCTTTTACGCATCAAACAAAGCGGAGGCCGGACGGTAGTCCAGGACCCTCGCGAAGCACAGGTCGCGTTGATGCCGGAGGCCGCACTGGCCCTGCACGACCCGGACCACATTCTTTCCCTGAGCGGTATCGGGCAGTTGCTCGCTACCCTGGAACCCAGCGCATGCTAAGCCACATCACCGCGAAACTGCTGATCGTCGACGACCTGCCGGAAAACCTGCTGGCCCTGGCCGCCCTGATCCAGGGCGATGACCGCGAGGTGTATCAGGCACAGTCCGCCGACGAGGCGTTGTCGCTCCTGCTCGAGCACGAGTTCGGCCTGGCCATTCTCGATGTGCAGATGCCTGGCATGAACGGATTCGAGCTGGCCGAGCTGATGCGCGGCATGGAGAAGACCCGCAATATTCCCATCGTCTTTGTCAGCGCCGCCGGGCGCGAGATGAACTATGCCTTCAAGGGGTATGAGAGCGGAGCGGTGGATTTTCTGCACAAGCCCCTGGAACCCTTGGCTGTGAAGAGCAAGGTGTCGGTATTCGTCGACCTGTTCCGCCAACGCAAGGCGCTGGACCGCCAACTGCAGGCCCTGGAACACAGCCGGCAGGAGCAGGAGCTGCTCCTCAACCAGTTGCAGCTGGCTCGTGGCGAGCTGGAGCGAGCAGTGCGCATGCGCGATGACTTCATGTCGATCGTCTCCCATGAGGTGCGCACGCCACTCAACGGGCTGATCCTGGAAACCCAGTTGCGTCGCATGCATCTTGCGCGTGGCAACCTGGCGGCGTTCAGCGAAGACAAGCTCAAGGCCATGGTCGAGCGCGACGAACGCCAGATCAACAGCCTGATCCGCCTGGTCGAAGACATGCTCGACGTGTCGCGGATTCGCACCGGCAAGCTTTCGATCCGGCCGCGCACCTTCGACCTTGGACAACTGGTGCGGGGGCTGGTGGAGAACTTCACCGCCCAGGCCAACGCGGTGGACACCTTTATCGAGCTGCAGCGCTGCGATGCCTTGCAGGGCGAGTGGGACGAGTTCCGGATTGAACAGGTGGTGGCCAACCTGTTGTCCAATGCCTTGCGCTATGGCAATCGCAAGCCTGTGCAAGTGCGGGTGTTCGAAGAGGACGCAATGGCCTGTGTACAGGTGCAGGACCAAGGTATCGGCATCGATGTACAGAACCAGCAGCGGATCTTCCAGCAGTTCGAGCGTGTCGCTGCGCAGCAGGCCAGTGGTGGCCTGGGCTTGGGCCTGTACATTTCCGAGCAGATCATCCTGGCTCATGGCGGGCGGATCCGGGTCGACAGTCAGGTTGGAACTGGGTCGACGTTCACCGTCCAGCTGCCGCTATCGGTATTGCCGCATGCCTGTGATCAGCCCCGGGCAACCTCTGCATAAAGCTGCGGTCTGATAGCCAACTTATTGAATTCGAAGGCGTTGTCATGAGTGAAGATGCACAAGACGTGGTACTGGTGGTTGAGGACGAGCCGGCGATCCGCATGATCCTGCGTGATTACCTGGCAGGCGAGGGCTACCACGTGCTGGTGGCCGAGGATGGCGAGCAGGCGTTCGCGATCCTGGCCAGCAAGCCGCACCTGGACCTGATGGTCACCGATTTCCGCCTGCCGGGCGGGATTTCCGGGGTGGAGATCGCAGAGCCTGCGGTGAAACTGCGGCCTGACCTGAAAGTGATCTTCATCAGCGGCTATCCGGCGGAGATTCTCGAGTCGGGTAGCCCGATCGCGCGCAAGGCGCCGATCTTGGCCAAGCCGTTTGACCTGGATACCCTCCACGAGCAGATCCAGGCGTTGCTGCGCTAGGCCATCGCTGGCAAGTCGTTGCGGCGAACCGTAGCTCCCACAGAGGCGGCGCTTGGCTTGAGGGCGGCGCGGTCGGGGTGGGAGCCGGCTCGCCGGCGAATGGGCTGCACCGCAGCCCCGGTATGGATGGCGTTACCTCAACCGATCTGCGTACGCAGCAATGCCATGGCCCGGTCAACCTGCTGTTCATCGTTGAGCAGGCTCGGCGCAAAGCGGATCACCGGCCCTGCGTCGCGGTCCACGGCATCGACCATGACCTTGTTGGCGTTCAGGTAGGCGGCCACGGCATCGGGATCGCGATCCTTGATGCGGAAGAAGGTGAAGCCTGCGGAGAACTCGCGGCTGACCGGCGTCACCAGCTCCACGGCGCGGTGTTCAGCCAGGCGCGCCTTGAGGTAGTCGTTGAGCTGGTGGATACGTGCCTGGACATCGGCCTTGCCCAGCTCCAGGTGCAGCTTGAAGGCCTCGCCCAGCGCCCAGCGGTGCTCGAAGGCGTGGTACCCGCCCGGGGTCATGATGGTGCCGAAGTCCTCGTTGCGTGAAAAGGTGGCGAAGGTCGGTGTCAGGTGCTGCATCTGCTCGGACGCCGAGCAGATGATCCCGGTCCCGCGTGGACCGAACATCCACTTGTGGGTGCCAGCGATGAAGTAGTCGCAGTTGAAGTCGGCGAAGCGGGCGTTTTCCACGCCGAAGCCATGCACGCCATCGACCACGTAGACAATCCGTTCGGCCTCGTCGCGGTTGCGGTTGTGCTGGCGCACCAGCTCGCCGATGGCGCCCACCGGCAGCTTGACGCCGCTGCCCGAGTGCACCCAGGTCATGCCCAGCACACGGGTTTCAGGGCGAATGCTGCGGTCGATCACGCTCAGCACCCGGTCGGTGGACACGTCGCCCGGTTTGTCGAACAGGCGCAGCTTGCGCACCTGGGTGCCATGCTGGCGCAGACGGAAGGCCAGGCAGTTGTGGGTCGAGTAGTGCTCGTGCTCGGTGGTCAGGATCTCCTGGTGCGACGCCACGTGCAGGCCGCCGTAGATCATGCCCAGACCCTCGGTGGTGCTGCCGGTGAGGGCGACCTGGCGGGGGCGCACGTCCAGATAACGGCCAGCCCACTCGCGGACCTCATCCTCGCGCTGCCATTCGTACTGGCTCTCCCAGTCCATGCACACCGCGGGGTTGTGGTCGAGGGTGGCGCGGTGGCGGTCGATCGCATCCTGTACCGGCCGTGGGTGGGCGGTGATCAGGAAGTTGGCGAAGTGCGCGACATCCGGCGCCAGGGGAAACAGCTGGCGCAACTGGCGCCATTTGTCCGGGCCCTGCAATGACGGCGGGGTGGCGGTGGCGGCCAGGGCGCTTGGCAGCAACGGCAGGCTGGCCGCCAGGGCGGCGGCCTGCTTGAGGAAGGCGCGCCGATCAGTCATGGCGGGTTTCCTGGGCGGTATTGGCGAGCTGGGCCACGGGGTTGGCGGCTTTCTGCACCTGCCCCCAGACGCGCAGGAAGTTGCCTGCCCAGAGCTTGGCGATATCGGTTTCGGAATAGCCGCGGGTCAGCAGTTCGGCGGTCACGTTGCGGATCTCGCCGACGTTCATGAAACCGGTGACGCCGCCGCCATCGTTGAAGTCGGAACTGATGCCGACATGGTCGATGCCCATCTTCTTCACCGCGTAGTCAATGGCGTCGACATACTCCTTGAGGCCGGCGCGGGGCTCTTCGTCGACGATGGCATACAGGCTGCTGGCGTATTCGCCGAAGCGCGCCTCTGGCCAGATGGCGATGATCGGGTCGCCCGGCATCAGTGCGTTGGTCAGGCCTTGCAACGGTTGCAGGTCGAAGCGTGCGCGCAGGGCTTCGAGCTTCTCCAGGGTCGGCTTGCTCAGGGGCTTGAGGTAAGTGGTGAAGGCCACCACCTGAAGCACGCCGCCGCTGTCCTTGATCAGTTGCATCTCTTTGTCGGACAGGTTGCGCGGAATGTCCACCAGCGCCCGTGGCGCCGAATGCGAGGCCACGAACGGCGCGCGGCTCAGGCGGGCGACGTCTTCCAGGGCCAGGGTGGACATCTGCGAGACATCGATGATCACGCCCAGGTCGTTGAGCCGCTTGACCGCCTGCTCGCCCAGTGGCGACAGGCCGCCGAAGGCGTCGGGGGTGTCGTTGAAGAATGGCAGTGGCCGCGAGGAATCGGCCCAGGCGTTGTTGCCGGTGTAGCTGAAGCCGAACATGCGCATGCCGCGCTTGGTCCACAAGTCGAGCTGCGACAGGTCGCTGCCCAGTGGGTAGGCGTTGAGCATGCTGATGAAAATGGCGAACTTGCCTTCGCCGTTCAGGCGCCGGAAATCGTCTGGTGTGTAGGCAATGCCGACCTGGTTGGGGAAGTCGCGCACGATGCCGCTGATGATCTTGTAGCGCACTTCCTGCTGGTTGCGGGCCTCGTCGATGAAGCCAGGGGTAGGGCGGTGCGGCGCGTTCGGGCCGTTCCACAGCTCCGGCCAGCCGAAGACGGTCAGCGCCGCGCCGGACAGCCGGCCCTTGGCCGCCTTGGCCAGGTCGAACTGGCCACGGCCGTCCTTGTCTGCTTCGTAACCGGTGCTGCCGTAGCCCAACGGCACGGTGACATGGCTGTCGAAGGAGAGCATGTGCTCATGCAGGTCGTTGGCCTGCTGCACGATCGCACGGGGGTAGCCGCCGTCCTGTTTCCAGAAGTAATAGCCGGCGGCTCCACCCAGGGCGGCCACCAGGGCCAGGGGCAGGCCGATGTACAAGGCTTTGCGGGAGCGGGTCTTGGTCATTGCCATCTCGTTGCAGGGCTGATCGGTTCCGGCCTGGCCGCGCGGTGGGCGCTAGGGCAGGGCTCGGGTATCAGGTGGACGAATGGCGGGCGGGTAAATTTATCGGTGGGCGAGAATCAAGTTTGCACGCGTGGTGCCGATACCCCAGTCATTGAAAGGACCCACCGTGGAGGATTAAGGAATGGTAGGCATCAACAACGTCAGCAGCAGCATCGCCACGCAACTGGTCAAAGGGCAGGCCAAAGAAGACGAGAAGTCGCCGGCTACTGTCGCGGTAGACCTCAAAGGCACCAGCGAACCAGGCAAGCCTGCCGGCGCAAAGAAGGCCGAGGATGACGAGGGTAGCGGCGAGCCGTCGTACATTCAGCAAATGCGCGAGATGATCAGGCAATTGCAGAAGCAGATGGCCGAAGAACAGCGTCAGCTGGCGAAGATCGCCGCGCAGGAAATGGACGACACCACGAAAGCGACGATGATTCTCGCCAAGCAGTCGAGCATTGCCACCTTGAGCGGGCAAATACAGGCAGCGACCGCGAAGCTGCTTGATGCACTGACCAAGACCGGCGGCAACAGTGCCGGTGGCATGGTATCCACCCAGGCCTGAAAACGCCCGGTTTCAGCCCACAACGCCCCGCTTGCGCGGGGCGTTGTCGTTTCAGTCCTGCGCCAGGCGCGCGCGCTGCCTTTCACTCTTGTACTGCATGGCGACTGCCGGCGCCGGCTTGGCGCTGCCGGTTTCCAGCCACTGGCGCATGCGGCTGGCGTCGGCGAAGTGGGTGTACTTGCCGAAGGCGTCGAGGATCACCATGGCCACTGGACGGTTGTCCATTTTGGTCAGCAGCACCAGGCAATGCCCCGCTTCGTTGGTGAAGCCGGTCTTGGTCAGCTTGATGTCCCAGTTGCTCTTGTTCACCAGGTGGTCGGTGTTACGGAAACCCAGGGTGTAGTTGGGCTTGCGGAACGCCACGGTCTTTTCGCGGGTGACCGACAACTCGCTGAGCATCGGGTACTTGCGCGAGGCCATCAGCAGCTTGGCCAGGTCCTGGGCGGTGGAGACGTTCAAGGTCGACAGGCCGGTCGGCTCGACGTAGCGGGTGTGGCTCATGCCCAGGCTGCGGGCCTTGGCGTTCATCGCCTTGATGAACGCGCCGTAGCCACCGGGGTAATGGTTGGCCAGGGAGTTGGCCGCACGGTTTTCCGACGACATCAGGGTGATCAGCAACGTCTCGCGACGGTTCAGCTCGCTGCCCAGTCGCACCCGGGAATACACGCCTTTCATCTCCGGGTTGTTGGCGATTGTCATGGTGAGCATCTCGTCCATGGGCAGCTTGGCGTCGAGCACGACCATCGCGGTCATCAACTTGGTGACCGAGGCGATGGGGCGCACGCGATCGGCGTGGCTGGAATACAGCTCCTTGTTGGTGTTGAGGTCGATCAACAGGGCGCTGCCGGACGCCAGGTGCAGTTTGCCCGGGTCACGCTGGACCTGGGCCGGGGGTTGTGCAGCAGCGGTCGACGGTAGGGTCGCGGTTCCTGTGAGCAACAGCAGCAGGCTGAGGATGGACAGGGAAGTTTTCACGTTGAGGCTCACTAAATGTTGGTATGTCGTTGGCTGTGCAAGGGTTTCCCCCAAAAAACCGTTGCATTCTGGAGTATGGTCGAACGGCTGTCGAATGCCTTATATCCAAAGGGCGCAACGTGAAGTAAATTTAATCCGGCGCGCTTTGCGCCGCATTCCCATATGGTCAACCGGACGACCTGCCATGACACTCCGTATCGATTTCACCGACCAGGCGACTAGCCTGCATCACGATGCAATTTTGAAACCCTTGCGCGAATTCAATGATGGCGTGATCGGCTCGCCTGGAGCGGCCACCGTCGCCTGGACGCTGCGTGACCCCAACCTTGATGAAATCGTCGGTGGCCTCTACGCCAGGCTGGGTGGGGGGTGGATGTTCGTCGAACTGCTGGTGGTGCCCGAGCGGATGCGCGGGCAGGGCTGTGGGCGCGAGCTGATGGCCAGGGCTGAGGCGCTGGCGAGGAAAAAGGGCTGTGGCGGGATCTGGCTGGATACCTTCAGCTTCCAGGCGCCGGACTTCTACCGCAAGCTGGGGTTCGAGTTTTTTGGTGAGATTGCCGATTTCCCGCCTGGGCATACCCGTTATTTTCTGCAAAAGCGATTGGCCTAGTCTTGCAGGCTTCGCACAGGAAAAGGTCTCAGCCAACCCGCAACCAGATCGCCGAGGCGTCGTCGCTCATCTTGAATCGTGGGTAGCGCAGGCATGCCGCATCGTCTTGCTCGATGCCACGCAACGTCCGCGCCAGGTCATCGAGGCCGTGGGCCAGCAGGCGCTCGATGAAACCGGCTGGGTCATAGGCGCGATAAGTGTCGAACAGTGCGGCGAAACCGTCGCTCATCAACAGCACATCGTCCCCCAGGGACACTGATGCCCGGCTGTAGAGCGTGCCCTCCCTGGACAGCTCGGCATCGATGCCAAGCACGGCCCGGGGACGCTCACGGGCAACCCGCCGGTCAGCCAGTACGGCAGGGGTCCGCACGCCGTGGGCGCCAGTACCGGGCCCAAGTGCCGCAGCCTCGGCGCGTTCGGCCTCGCGGTCGGGCTCCGGGGTGAGGAAGTGGATGCCGCTCGCGCTGCGGTGCAGTACCACGCAGTCGGCCAGGTGGGCGCAGACCAGCTCATCACCTTCCAACGCTACCGCGGCAAAGGCGGCGCGCGGCAGTTCCCAGGTGGCCAACGGCTCACGTTGACGGTCTTGCTGGTAAGCCTGGGCAATCGCCACGAAAACCGATTCGCAGACCTGCCGCAGGGGCCCCGACGCCGCGGAGAAGGCGCGCTGGGCCGTGGCCGAGAGCCAGGCCGCGCCGCCGCGCTCACCCAGCAGGCCGGGAGCGCCGAGGTCAGTAGCGCCGTCGATTACCCAGGCATGGCGGTCGGCACTGCCGACGCGGTCGTCATTGGGGACATCGGGCTTGCCAGCCAGGCTCAGGGACTGGATCAGGTCGAAATGCATATCGGGCTCCGGATCGATGGGGTGCAGCAACCTTGAACGCTGGGTCGGCGTGCGTCAAATATCAAGGTTTGGGTGCGCGGTCCCAGCAGTCGCTGTCCAGGGCGCAGACGCCGTATTGCCGGTCCATCAGCGCCATGCGCCGCAGGTGGGCGTCGATGATGTCGCGGTTCACTTCGCTGTCGATGATGTAGCGGCTGTAGCGCTCGATCAGGCGGAGTTTCCAGGCCTCTCGGGTGGCCGCGTCGAGTGTGTCGGGCGCATTGGCCAGCCGTTGCAGGGTGAGGTCGTCGACACGCTTGAGCTGGTCGGTGAGGGTGTCGATGTAGAGGGCGCGCTGCGTTTCCTTGTGGCGCGCAGTGTCGGCATCGAAGACATCAAGGTTGCGCTGCCATTGGCTCCAGTAGGCGTCCGGCAGCTGGATATCGCGTTTCTGACGCAGCTTGGCGACGATTTGCGCGTTGCTCTGGCGCGGGGGTGGTTGACGGTTCTGACTGGCCAGCGGGTCCAGGGCGAGGGCCTGGGCAATCCAGGCATTGCGTGCCTCGCTGTCCGGCAGCACCGGGCCAAGTGGCGGGGCTTGGTCGGTGGTGGAGCGGGGCAGGGCATTGCAGCCGGCAAGCGACAGGAGCAGTGACAGTACCAGCAGCGCTGGTAGGTTGTGACGCGACATGAATCTTCCTTGAGTAACTGCAAGATCGTGCATCCGTGGCGGATGCACGAGAAGTATCGGCGCTTGCGCGGCTGACTTGAGCTCAGTCCAGTTGCTTGGCCATTTCCGCGGTCTGCGCCCAGCCCAGCCCGGCATAGACCGGCCGGCCCACCTCGGTGGCGTGCAGGACGGCAAAGCCCAGGCCGCGCCGGATGAACTCGGCCTCCGCCAGGCACATCAGTTTCGAAGCCAGTCCCCGGCGGCGATGGGAAGGCTCCACGTAGACATTGAGCACGTAGCCGCGCTGCTCGTGACAGGGATGCGCCGGGTGCGGCGGCCAGTCGATCGACATCAGGCCGATGGCCGCCACCGGCTGCTCCTCATCCAGCAGCACGAAACCGTAGTAGCGACCATCGGCCAGGCGTGGTTGCAGCCAGGGCCGGAAGTGTTCGGTCATGGTTCGCAGGCTCACAGGGTCGCCACCGGCCTCCAGGAACATGGCCTCGCGATGGGCGCAAACCATGGCCTGGTCGCCCGGCAGCAAGCGGCGCAGGACCAGCCCGGGAAAATCGCTGGTGGTTGGCAGTTCGTTCATGGCAGCTCCCTTGGTTACAGGCTTCGATCCTAGGCGCAGCGGGCAATCGCCGTTAGATACAGATGGCCGGCAAACCTGGCATACAGCAACCTTGCCGCTGCCTGCGTTTATGGCGATGATCCGTGGCAACGCGACCACCCGACGAAGAGGCCCGCATGCCTGTTGCCCCGCTTTTGCGTTGCACCCTGCTCCTGCTGCTCGCAACCCCGGTGTGGGCGATGGACGGCAAGGGCAACTCGATCGATCACTTCACCGTTGGCTCCAGCCTGGGCACGGCCGCAGTGAGCGGCTCCACCAGCCACTCGCAGCGCAGCTACCAGGCCGCCCGCGATGATGCGCTGATGTTCATCGCCAGCGACGGGCGTTTGCGCGGAGCACGCCTGGAGCAGGCGCTGGGTGACTATCGCCAATTGCACCCCGCTAGCGCGCTGGGTGACCTTGAGCTGGCCCGGGCCTTCGCCTGCCAGGGGAGCTGACTGGCCAGCCGTTGATCGCGCTTGCTCGGGGCGGATGGATCCGGGGGCTAGACTCGTGGGCAGTGAGACCCGCCCAGGAGAGTGCCCATGACCGCCAAGAACACTGTTTGCCTGTGGTACGACAACGACGCCGAGGACGCGGCGAATTTCTATGCCAGCACCTTTCCCGACAGCCGCGTGACCGCAGTGCACAAGGCGCCTGCCGACTACCCCTCGGGCAAGGCGGGCGACGTGATCACCGTCGAGTTCACAGTGATGGGCGTGCCCTGCATTGGCCTGAACGGCGGCAAGGCGTTCAGCCACAGCGAGGCGTTTTCGTTCCAGGTGGCGACCGACAGCCAGGAAGAGACCGACCGCTACTGGAACGCCATCGTCGGCAATGGTGGCAGTGAAAGTGTCTGTGGCTGGTGCAAGGACAAATGGGGCCTGTCCTGGCAGATCAGTCCACGGATACTCACCGAGGCCGTTGCCAGCGCCGATCGCGGCGTGGCGAAGCGGGCGTTCGAGGCGATGCTGCAGATGAGCAGGATCGATATCGCCGCCATCGAGAAAGCCATCAAGGGCTGAACCCTTCAGTGCACGAGCTTGCGTTCGCTGACGCATGCCCTCGCTTGCTCGGCCAGCGTATCCAGCCGTACGTCGCGCAGCCGTTCGGCCTCGACCATCGCCGCTTCGCCCTGCTGCTTGAGCAGGTAGGCATGGATCTGCCGCACCTCGACGGTCTGGTAGATCGGCGCGATATCCAGCCGCCCGATCAGTGCCTCGCTGGGCTTGCCGGTACTGCTCATCAATACCTGCGGCCCGGCGCTGGCGACTACCTGCAGGCCCATGTTCTCGAACCACGGCACTTGCTGGGCGAAGGCGCTCAGCTCGACACAGGCATAGCGGCCACGCACGGCATCCAGCAGGCCACGGGCGATACCTTTGCGGCGGTGGTTGGCGTCCACGGCGAGGTAGGCGAGGGCGCAGGCTTGCGGGTTGTCCTGGGCCGGCAATACCAGGGCAAAGCCGAGCAACCGGTCCGGCGCGTCGGCATCCAGGGCGAGGGTCAGTTCAACTCGCAGGCCGCGGGTGCCGTCCAGGGCCATCAGGTACTGGTGCACCTCCAGGCCGACACCATACTGGTACAGCGGGTACAGCGGGTTGTCCGGGCTGATGGCGACGCTGCTGAGCTGACCGACGTGGTCGATCACCAGTTGGCGGATCTGGTTCTGGAAGGATTCGGGCGGCACGCCGTCAAGGCGGCGGAGGATGAACATCGCGGGTGGAACTCCGGCAAGGTGTGAAACACCCGCCCCGGACGAGGCGGGCGTCCATTCTACCCGCAGATGCTAGTGTCCTGCCTCGGAAATAAGCTGTTCACTTTTGGCGGCGTCTTGGGCGCCCGGCCCGCGTTGCCACTCCTCGCCATAGCCCTGCTATGACTCGTCGCGGCGCCTTGGCCGAACACCCAAGCCACTCGCCAAAAGAGAACGTATTTCCGAGACAGGACACTAGCGCAGCCCAGCCAGCATCAGGTCGAGGTTCTGCACGGCGGCGCCCGACGCGCCCTTGCCCAGGTTGTCGAATACCGCGGTCAGCAGCACCTGGCCGTGCTCGGGGTTGGCGTACAGGGCCAGGCGCAGGTCATTGCTATCGTTCAGCGCCTGCGGGTCGAGCGCTGCGGCCGCGCCGTGCTGGTGCAGGGGCATGACCTGCACGTGCTGGGCTCCCTGGTAGTGCTGTTCCAGGCAGGCCTGCAGTTGCTCGGCGCTGACCCCGGGCAGCAGGCGCAGTTGCAGGGGAATGCTCAGCACGATGCCCTGGCGATAGTCGCCATAGCCCGGGACGAACACCGGTCGTGCGCTGAGCCCTGCGTGTCGCTGGATCTCCGGCACATGCTTGTGGGCCAGTTCCAGGCCGTACAGCTGCAGCGCCGGCAGGTAATCATCGCTGCGCTGTTCATGGCGCTCGACCGCGGCACGGCCACCCCCGGAGTAGCCGGATATGGCATGGATGCTCAGCGGGTAGTCGGCGGGCAGCAGGCCGGCGTTGACCAGCGGATGCAGCAGGGCGATGGCGCCGGTAGGGTAGCAGCCGGGGTTGCTGACCCGGGTAGCCGTGGCGATGCGCTCGGCCTGCTCGGCGTTCAGCTCAGGCAGGCCGTAGACCCAGCCTGGAGCTGTGCGGTGCGCAGAGCTGGCGTCGATCACCCGTACCGCCGGGTTGCGCAGGATGGCCACGGCCTCGCGGGCGGCTTCGTCGGGCAGGCAGAGAAGGGCAATGTCGGCGCTGTTGATGGCCTCGCTGCGGCGGGCCGGGTCCTTGCGCTCGGCCTCGGGCAGGGTGAGCAAACGCAGGTCGTCGCGGCCTTGCAGGCGGGCGTGGATCTGCAGACCGGTGGTGCCTTGGTCGCCATCGATGAATACTAGGGGTTGATGCATGTCGATTGTCCGGTGACGGGAGTGATGGCTAATCCTCGCTGCTCACTGGACGAAAGAAAATTTGAATATCATGATGCCCACGTTCAGTAATACTGAATTGATAGCCGCCCTTGCGAGACCCCATGCGAAAAATCAGCCTCGACCGCCTGCGCACCCTGGTGGTGATCGCCGACTGCGCGTCCTTCGCGCAGGCCGCCCGCCAGCTCAACCTGGCGCCCCCGACCATCAGCCTGCATGTGGCGGAACTGGAGGCGCGCATCGGAGCCCCATTGCTCACCCGCACGCGCGGCCAGGTTCGCCCCACGACCATCGGCGCGACGTTGCTGGCCCGCGCCCGGCGCCTGCTGGCCGATGCCGACCAGGCGCTGGACGAGGTGCGCCGGCAGGTCGAGGGCCTGACCGGCCGGGTGCGCCTCGGCGCCTCGACCGGCGCCATTGCCCACCTGCTGCCCCAGGCCCTGGAAACCCTGCGGGTGGATCATCCGGGGATCGACGTGCAGGTGCAGGTGCTCACCTCCCAGGCCTCCCTGGCGCGTCTGCGTGAAGGCACCCTGGACATCGGCCTGGTGGCGCTGCCGCAGGTGGCGGGCAAGGGCTTGAGGATCACGCCGTGGCGGCGCGATCCGATCATGGCCTATGTGCCCGCCGACTGGCAGCCGCCGGCGCGGGTCACCCCGGCCTGGCTGGCCGGCAGGGCGCTGATCCTCAACGACAGCACCACCCAGCTGTCGCGGGTCACCTCGGAGTGGTTCGCCACGGCAGGTCTGTATCCCGAAGCGCGGATCGAGCTGAACTACAACGATGCGATCAAGAGCTTGGTGGCCGCCGGGTATGGCGCCACCTTGCTGCCGCAGGAAGGTGAGGTGCGCCAGCCGCAGGGGCGTATTGCCCAACGGCCATTGCGACCTGGCTTGTGGCGTCAGCTCGGCATTGCCTGCCGTGAAGGGGAGGTGGAGCGGGCGACCGCGCATGTGCTGGAGGCGCTGGGGCGGTTGCGCCAGTGACAGGCTCAAGGGTCCTGCGGATCGTGCCCCAGCGATTGCAGAAACAATGAGAACAGCTCCGGTTGCGACGAGATGTCCAGCTTGGCGTACAGATGCCGGCGATGCACCTTGATGGTCTCCGGTGAAATGGCCAGCCGCTCGGCCATGGCCTTCGATGAATAACCGCGCAGGATAAGCCGGGCGATCTCCAGCTCGCGCTCCGACAGCACCTTGGCGCCGAACAGGCTCATGGCGTCGCGCACCTGGTGGGCCATGCCCGCCACTGGCGTCGGGCGCAAGCTGTGCTGCTGCCAGTGCTGGGTCATCAGTGCGACCACCCACGGACAGACCAGCGCCAGCAGGCCGTGGCTGGCGCTGTCGAACCGTTCGCGCCGGCCCAGCGACAGGGACAGGGCGCCGCTGTCGCCGAGCTGGACGATGAACTGCACCTCGTCCTCCAGGACATGGTCGTGAAAGTACTTGAGGTAGTACTCGCTCTGGCGGAACTGGTCCGGCGCCACTTCTTCCAGGCGATGCAGGCCATCGCCTATGCGCTCCTGGCAGGCCTGGTAGAACGGGTCGAGCTGATACAGGCCACTCAGGTACAGGGCCATGGCCTCGGGGTTGCCTTCACCCCGTGCGTCGAAAATTTCCAGTGCCCGGGGCAGCCCGGTACGGGGGTAGAACATCGCCAGGGCGTTGTCGAACGCCAGCCATTGCTGCAGCAGCAGGATCAACTGGCGCCAGAAGCGCGGCTGGCCGATTCGCTCGACGGTGCGGGCAAGGCCGGCGTGGGCGCTGGCTTCGGTGAATAGATGGTGCATGGGGCCCGCCGCGGCTGGTGGTAGGCCCGCAGTGTTCAGAGCTTTGCACCGCCCCGTCAAGGGGCGTACCCCCTAAGGGTAATTGGCCAAAGGCTTGCCCAGGCCTACAGTCCAGCCCAGGTCCAGCGGCCGCGCGACCGGTTTTCCCCTCACAACCAATAACAATCAGAGGAAAAACGCCATGAGCTCCAGCGAAGAGCCCGCAAGCGCGCTCAAGCAGCGCCTGGGTGTGTTCGACGTGGTCGCCATCACCGTTTCCGCGGTGACCCCAGCCAGTTCCGTGTTCGTCATTGCCCCGTTCGCCATCCAGCAGGCCGGCAGTGGTGCGTTCCTGTCCTTCATCATGGCCGGAGCGCTGGCGTTGATGTTCGCCTGGTGCTACGCCGAACTGGGGCGCGCCCACAGCTCCGCTGGCGGCGAGTACGTGTACGCCAAGCGCGTGTTCGGCGGGCTGGCGGGTTATGCCACCTTCCTCACCGTGCTGGCCTCGATGCTGTTCATACCGCCGGTGCTCGCAGGTGGCGCCGCCACCTACCTGAACAATGCCCTGGGCACGCGTTTCGATACCCAGACCGTGGCCTTGGTGATCGTGGTGTCGAGCTATGCCCTGGGTATCCTCAATATCCGCCTGAATGCCTGGATTACCGGGGTGTTCCTGTTCTGCGAGGTCGCCGCGCTGCTGGTGATCGTGATCCTGGGCTTCGGCAATGCCAGCCAGCCGGTGGCTAGCCTGTTGCAGCCGCAGATGCTCGAGCAAGGGGCGCTGACGGTCGCGCCCTGGGCACTGGTGCTGGGCGCGGTGGGCATGGCGCTGTTCGCCTTCAATGGTTATGGTGGCGCGGTGCTGCTGGCCGAAGACATGAAAGACCGTGGCCGCACCGTGCACCGGGCGGTGCTGTGGTCGCTGGCGGTGGTGGTGGCCATCGAGGTGATCCCGCTGGCGGCGCTGTCGATTGGCGCGCCGTCGCTGCAGGCAATGCTGGCCAGCGGCGATCCGATCGGCTACCTGCTGACCGCCCATGGCAACGAGACCCTGGCGCGGCTGGTCAGCGCGGGGATCTTCCTCTCGGTGTTCAACGCCATCGTCGCCATCGTCATCCAGGTCGGCCGGGTGGTGTACAGCAGCGGGCGCGACGCGATCTGGACGCCCACGCTAAACCGTGCCTTCACCCTGATCCATCCGCGCTGGGAGTCGCCGTGGCTGGCCACGCTGTTCCTCGCCGTGCCGTCGGCCTTGCTGAGCCTGTCCGGCAGCCTGGAGGAGCTGACCTCGTTCACCGTGCTGCTGTTGCTGCTGATCTACCTGGTGGTGGCCGCATGCGCCTTGTGCAGCCGGGTACTGCGCCGCGACCGCGAGCATCCGTACCGCATGCCGCTATGGCCATTGCCGTCGCTGCTGGCGGTCAGCGGTGCCGGCTGGCTGCTGGTGACCTTGCTGCGTGAGGCGTCCTTGCGTGACCTGTTGATCATTCTCGGGCTGCTGGCCGTGTCGGTGACGCTGTACAGCACCCACGGCCGGCTCAGCCCGACCTTCCAGAAATTGTGAGTATCCAAGGAGTACACATGCGTGCGCGTCAACTGGGCATCACCCTCGGCCACGGCACCCCGGGCCCGTTCAATGCCATCACCGACGTCCCTGGAGTGCGGGTCGGCCACAGTACCTTGATCGACGAACAACGCCCGGCACCGATCCGCACCGGGGTGACCTTGATCGAGCCCCGTGCGGGCGCGGCCCGCCAGCAACCCTGCTTCGCCGGCTGCCACGTGCTCAACGGCAACGGCGACGCCACGGGCCTGGAGTGGATCCGTGAGGCTGGCCTGCTGACCACGCCGATCGCCATCACCAACACCCATAGCGTCGGCGTGGTGCGCGATGCGCTGATCGCCGCCGAGCGCGAGCGCCTGCCGGACGATGCGGTGTACTGGTGCATGCCGGTGGTGATGGAAACCTACGATGGTTTGCTCAACGATATCTGGGGCCAGCACGTGACCCCGGCACAGGTACGCCAGGCGCAGGAGGCAGCCATCCCGGGGCCGGTGCAGGAAGGGCCGGTGGGCGGTGGCACGGGGATGATCTGCCACGAGTTCAAGGGCGGCATCGGCACGGCCTCGCGGCGCCTGGAGGACGGGCAGGGCGGCTGGACTGTCGGTGCGCTGGTCCAGGCCAACCATGGCCAGCGGCGCGAGTTGCGGGTGGACGGCTACCCGGTGGGGCGCCAGCTGGGGCATTTGCCGTCGCCTTTCGCCGAACCTGTGACCGGCACCCCGGGCATGGGCTCGATCGTGGTGGTGATCGCCACCGACGCACCGCTGCTGCCGCACCAGTGCCAGCGCCTGGCCCAGCGCGCGTCGATCGGCATCGCCCGCACTGGTGGCGGCACCGAGGACTCCAGCGGCGATATCTTCCTGGCGTTCTCCACCGGTAACCAGAATCTGCCGCCGGCGGACTATGCACGCAAGGGGCTGGAACAATGCACCGAGTTGCGCATGCTCAACAACGACCATATCTCGGCGTTGTTCATGGCGGCCGCGGAAGCGGTGGAGGAGGCGATCGTCAATGCCTTGCTGGCGGGGCGCACGATGCAGGGCAAGGGAGGGGTGGTGGTGCCGGCGCTGGATGGGGATACCTTGCTGACGGCATTGCATGAAGCAGGTTGGAAACCTCGCGACTAGCGTAGTGGCCATCGCGGGGCAAGCCCGCGATGGCCTCGTCGACACTTACTGGCGAGCGCCTGCCAGGGCGCTGCTGGTGCTGCGCGAAACGCGCAAGGCCACCAGGCTACCGACCATGATCAACCCGGCCAGCGCATACAGCGCCGCATCGGTCGAGCCGGTCTGGTCCTTGATGAAGCCCACCAGGTAGGGGCTGAGGAAGCCGGCCATCTGTCCCACCGAGTTGATGATCGCCAGGCCCGCCACGGCGGTGCCGGCGGTGAGCAGCGCGGTCGGCATCGGCCAGAACATCGGCAGGCCGGTCAGCGCGCCCATGGTGGCAATGGACAGGCCGAGGATGGCGATGGTCGGGTGGGCGGCGAAGTTCACTGCGATCAACAGGCCCAGCGCGCCCATCAGCATCGGTACCACCAGGTGCCAGCGGCGTTCGTTGCGCAGGTCCGCCGAGCGGCCGACGACAATCATGAACACACCGGCCAGCAGGTACGGGATGGCGCTTAGCCAGCCGATCAGCAGGGGGCTGTCGAAGCCCATGTTCTTGATGATCGACGGCAGCCAGAAGTTGATGGCATAGACACCGCTCTGGATGCAGAAGTAGACGAAGCCAAAAGTCCAGATCAGCGGGTTGCCCAGCACCGACAGCACGCTATCGCCGCGAGTGGCCGGCTTGCCGGCGGCGTCGGCTTTCAGGTCCGCCTCGATCAGCTGGCGTTCGACCGGGCTCAGCCAGCGGGCGCTCTGGTAGCCGTCGCTGAGCAGCACGATGGCCAGCGCGCCCAGCGCGACGGTGGGCAAGCCCTGGATCAGGAACATCCACTGCCAGCCGGCCAGGCCGTGCTGGCCCGCGGCGAAGTGGTCGAGGATCCAGCCAGAGAATGGCCCGCCCAGCAGCCCGGACACCGGGATCGCCGACATGAACAGGGCCATGATGCGGCCGCGACGGTCCGCCGGGAACCAGCGCGAGAGGTACAGCACAACGCCCGGGAAGAAGCCCGCTTCGGCGGCGCCGGTCAACAGGCGCAGGGTGTAGAACTCGGTGGGGGTGGTGACGAACAGCAGGCAGGTGGACAGGCTGCCCCAGGCGATCATCATCAGCGCGATCCAGCGCCGCGGCCCGAAGCGGTTGAGCGCCAGGTTGCTGGGCAGGCCGCAGAGCACGTAGCCGATGAAGAAGATGCCGGCGCCGAGGCCGTACACGGTTTCGCTGAATTTCAGTGCGTCGAGCATCTGCAGCTTGGCGAAGCCGACGTTGACGCGGTCGAGGTAGTTGAACAGGTAGCAGATGAAAATGAACGGGATCAGCCGCAGGGTGATGCGCCGGTAGAGCGCGTTGCGGGTGATCTCGTTGCCTTGGTCAGGGGCGGGGCTGTGTGCCATGATCGGGTTCTCTGTTGTTATGGTTGTCACCGCGTCGCCTGTGCCGGCGCTCGCATGGAAAAGTCTCGGGCAGTGTAGCGCGGCTGTCTTTGTGCTTTTGCACAGCGTCAGGTATGGGCTGCTGTGCCGCCGACCAAAGCCGAAGGATCCTTACATGTTCGAGCTGGACCACGACCTGGCCCAGGACATCGTCGACCGGGCGATGGCCATCCTGCCGTGCAACGTCAACGTGATGGACAGCCAGGGGCTGATCCTGGGCAGTGGTGAGGCCGAGCGTATCAACACCCGCCACGAAGGCGCGCAACTGGTGCTGGCCAATGGGCGCATCGTCGAGCTGGACGTGGAAGCGGCCAAGTGCCTCAAGGGCGTGCAGCCCGGTGTCAACCTGCCATTGATGCTCGATGGCCGGCTGATCGGCGTGCTCGGCCTCACCGGCGATCCTCAGCAACTGCGCACCTACGCCGAGCTGGTGCGCATGACCGCCGAGATGCTCCTGGCCCAGCGCCACCTGCAGGTGGAGCAGCAGTGGCGGCGCCAGCGCTGCGACGACCTGCTGGCGCTGTTGCTGGGCGGCAGCGGCGACTCGCCGCGGTTGGTCGATGAGGCCCGGCAGCTGGGGCTCAAACCGAACCTGCCACGCATTGCCTGCCTGTTCGAGTTGCGTGGCGGCCCGCCTGCCGAGGCGCTCTCGGCCTGGCTGATGAGCCGCTACCCGGACAGCTGGTGTGTCAGCCCTGCGCGGCAGTCGCTGCTATGGTGCCGGCCAGCTGGCGTGCCGCTGGACGAGCCGCGCCTGCTCGAGCGCCTGCAACGCCATGGTTGGGACGTCGAGCGCCTGGCCTTGGGCAGCCCGGCGCAGAGCCTGGAGCAACTGCGCCGCAGTTATCGGCGGGTGCGCGACCTGCTGGCCTACGGTCGTGAGGTGCTGCCCGACGAGCGCCTGCTGAGCCTGGCCCGCTACCGGCTGCCGGCGTTGCTGTGGCGGCACCGCAACGACGATGCGCTGGACGAGCTGCTCGAACCCTTGCAGCGCATTCGCGCCAAGGATGCCAGCGGGCAGTTGCTGCTCACCCTGCGCGCCTGGTGCGCCCATGACGGGCAGAGCCAGGCCTGCGCCGAGGCGCTGGGGATCCACCGCAACAGTCTGCGCTACCGGCTGGAGCGCATTGCCGAGGTTGGCGAGGTGGATCCGTTGCGCATGGAGGGGATGCTGAGCTTGTACCTGGGGTTGCAGCTGTTGCCGGCGGACTGACGGCTGGCAAAGGCATCCGCCCAAACAACCGCCGCTGGTTTTTGTGCATTCGACCGAGGCCAGTGCACCGCGCACCTGTCAGCATGCGCGGAACAGGACAGGAGAATCCCATGAAAATCGTCATCGCCCCCGATTCGTTCAAGGACAGCCTCGACGCCGCCGGTGTCGCCCGCGCCATCGCCAGCGGCCTGGCCGAAGTGTGGCCGGCCTGCGAGCGCATCGAATGCCCGATGGCCGATGGCGGTGAAGGCACCATGGAGGCGATCGTCGCCGCCAGTCAGGGCGAGTTGCGCTGCCAGGTGGTGCGCGGCCCGCTGGGCGAGCCCGTCGAGGCTGCTTGGGGCTGGCTGGCCGAGAGCCGCACGGCAGTGATCGAGATGGCCCAGGCCAGTGGTATCCAGCTGGTGCCCAACGGGCGGCGCGATGCGTGTCGTAGCAGCACCTGGGGCACCGGCGAACTGATCGCCGCGGCGCTGGCGGCCGGCGCCTCGCGCATTGTCCTGGCCATCGGCGGCAGCGCCACCAACGACGGCGGCAGCGGCATGCTGCGCGCGTTGGGCCTGCGCCTGCTGGACGCACAGGGCGAGCCGCTGGCCGAAGGCGGGTTGGCCCTGGCGCAGCTGGCGCGCATCGACGCCAGCGATCTGGACCCGCGCCTGGCGCAGGTGCGGGTGGACGTTGCCGCCGATGTCGATAATCCGCTGTGCGGCGCCAATGGCGCCTCGGCGATCTTCGGCCCGCAGAAGGGTGCCAACTCCGAGCAAGTGCAGGCTCTGGACCAGGCCCTGGCGAACTTCGCCGATCATTGCGCGGGTGTGCTGGGCAAGGATGTGCGTGACGAGCCTGGCAGCGGTGCGGCCGGAGGGATGGGGTTTGCGGCCAAGGCGTTCCTGGGCGCGCAGTTCCGCCCGGGGGTCGAGGTGGTCGCCGAGCTGGCCGGGCTCGATGCCCTGGTGCAGGGCGCGGATCTGGTGATTACCGGTGAAGGGCGCTTCGATGCCCAGACCCTGCGCGGCAAGACACCCCTTGGTGTGGCGCGGGTAGCCAAGCGCCACGGCGTGCCGGTGGTGGTGCTGGCGGGTACGCTGGGTGCGGGTTACGAGCAACTGTATGGGCTGGGCATCGATGCGGCCTTCGCCCTGGCCAGCGGGCCGATGAGCCTGGAGCAGGCCTGTGCCGAGGCTGGGGCGTTGCTCAAGGCGCGGGCCGCGGATGTGGCGCGGTTGTGGCAGGTGGCGCGCCAACACTGACGACGTCATAAGACAACCAGGCTTCATGAGGCTGACCCGGTCCCTGTGGATGCAACTGTCTCGTGATGCTTGCAAGGGACTCATCGCTGGCAAGCCAGCTCCCACAGGGACGGTGCTTGCCCGCCAAGCGGGTGCCACCCATCTCGATGCGCCGCCTCTGGCGGCGCTCCTTGCCTGTCCTCGCGCAGCAAAGCGCTGACGCTTTCAGCCCCTCCCAATGAATATTTATTTAGCATCCTAATCAAGGCTTTGACATTCACTGCCTAAGCAGTAATATTTTCACACAATTACCCGAGCAGGCCGCCGATGTCCCATTTCACCCCGGAAAACTTCCAGACCTGCGCCATCGGCATGCTGCTCGGCCGCGCCGCGCTGCTCAAGGACCGCATCCTCGACTGGCACCTCGAAGCCGACGGCGTCACGGCCGCCCAGTTCAAGGTGCTGATCATCGTCACCCAGTACCAGGTCGACACCCCGGCCGAACTGTGCCGCTACCTGGGCCTGGACAGCGGTTCGATGACCCGCATGCTCGACCGCCTCGAGCAGAAGGGCCTGATTCTGCGCAACCGCTGCCCCGACGACCGCCGCCAGGTGCGCCTGGCCCTGACCGCCGACGGCCAGCGTCTGGCCGACCGCTTGCCCCAGGTCGGCGCGGCGGCAATGAACGAACTGGTCGGCGTACTGCAGCCCGAGGAGCTCAAGACCCTCGAGCAACTGCTTGCCAAGGTCCTGCTCAGCGCCGGCGACCCCCTGACGATTCGCCGTTTCGGCGACCGTTGATCCCAGTCACGCATTTTCCAAGGTATTGTCATGGCCACTCCCGTTGACACCTCCACCCCGGCCCCTGAGCCTGACAACTCGGGCAAGCGCAAGGCCTGGCTGCTCGCTTTGTTGTTGATCCTGATCCTCGCCGGTGCCGGCACCTGGGCCTGGTACAGCCTGGTCGGGCGCTGGCACGAAAGCACCGACGATGCCTACGTCAACGGCAACGTCGTGGAAATCACTCCGCTGGTGAGCGGCACTGTCACCAGCATCGGCGCCGACGACGGCGACCTGGTGCATGCCGGCCAGGTGCTGCTGCGCTTCGACCCGGCCGACAGCGAGGTTGCCCTGCAGGCCGCCGAAGCCAAGCTGGCGCGCACCGTGCGCCAGGTGCGCGGGCTGTACAGCAATGTCGATTCGCTCAAGGCTCAGTTGCAGACCCGCCAGGCCGAGCTGCAGAAGGCCCAGCAGGACTACAACCGACGCAAGGTGCTGGCCGACAGTGGCGCCATCGCCGCCGAGGAAGTCGCCCACTCCCGTGATGACCTGACCGTGGCCCAGGCCGCCGTCAACAGTGCCCGCCAGCAACTCAACACCAGCTCCGCGCTGGTCGACGACACGGTGGTCTCGTCGCACCCGGAAGTGATGGCCGCCGCCGCCGACCTGCGCCAGGCCTACCTGGACCATGCCCGCACCACGCTGGTGGCGCCGGTCACCGGCTATGTCGCCAAGCGCACCGTGCAACTGGGCCAGCGCCTGCAGCCGGGTACCGCGACCATGGCGGTGATCCCTCTGGACGAGGTGTGGGTCGACGCCAACTTCAAGGAAACCCAGCTGCGCGACATGCGCATCGGCCAGCCGGTGGAAATCACCGCCGACCTGTACGGCAGCGAAGTGACCTACTCCGGCACCGTCGACAGCCTCGGCGCCGGCACCGGCAGCGCCTTTGCCCTGTTGCCGGCGCAGAACGCCACCGGCAACTGGATCAAGATCGTCCAGCGGGTACCGGTACGCATCCATCTGGCCCCTGAGCAGCTGAAAAGCCACCCGCTGCGGATCGGCCTGTCCACCGTCGCCGAAGTCGACCTGCACGACCAGAGTGGTCCGGCCCTGGCCCAGCAACCGCCGCAGCAGGCCAGCTATACCACCGAGGTGTACGACCGCCAGCTGGTCGAGGCCGATGACCTGATCGCCCGGCTGATCCACGAGAATAGCGCCACCGGCAAGACGGCCCAGCGATGAGCCAGGCGGCCCCCGCGCAGTTCACCCCGCCGAGCCTGCTGCTGACCACGATCGGGCTGTCCCTGGCGACGTTCATGCAGGTGCTCGACACCACCATCGCCAACGTGGCACTGCCGACCATCTCCGGCAACCTCGGCGTGAGCTCGGAGCAGGGCACCTGGGTGATTACCTCGTTTGCGGTGAGCAATGCCATCGCCCTGCCGCTGACCGGCTGGCTGAGCCGGCGCTTCGGCGAAGTGAAGCTGTTCATCTGGGCCACGCTGCTGTTCGTGCTGGCGTCGTTCCTGTGCGGTATCGCCCAGTCGATGCCCGAGCTGGTGTTCTTCCGTGTGCTCCAAGGCGTGGTGGCCGGCCCGCTGTACCCGATGACCCAGACCCTGCTGATTGCCGTATATCCACCGGCGAAACGGGGCATGGCCCTGGCGTTGCTGGCGATGGTCACGGTGGTCGCGCCGATTGCCGGGCCGATCCTCGGCGGCTGGATCACCGACAGCTACAGCTGGCCGTGGATCTTCTTCATCAACGTGCCGATCGGCCTGTTCGCCGCCGCCGTGGTGCGCCAGCAGATGCGCACGCGCCCGGTGGTCACCAGCCGCCAGCCCATGGACTACATCGGCCTGCTGACCCTGATCGTCGGCGTCGGCGCCTTGCAGGTGGTGCTGGACAAGGGCAACGACCTGGACTGGTTCGAGTCGTCGTTCATCGTCATCGGCACGCTGGTCTCGGTGGTATTCCTGGCGGTGTTCGTCATCTGGGAGCTGACCGATCGCCACCCGGTGGTCAACCTGCGCCTGTTCGTGCACCGCAACTTCCGCATCGGCACCTTGGTGCTGGTGGGTGGCTACGCAGGGTTCTTCGGGATCAACCTGATCCTGCCGCAATGGCTGCAGACCCAGATGGGCTACACCGCCACCTGGGCGGGCCTGGCAGTGGCGCCGATCGGCTTGTTGCCGGTGCTGATGTCGCCGTTCGTGGGCAAGTACGCGCACCGGTTCGACCTGCGCCTGCTGGCCGGCATCGCCTTCCTGGCGATCGGCACCAGCTGCTACATGCGCGCCGGCTTCACCAACGAGGTGGACTTCCTGCACATCGCCCTGGTGCAGCTGTTCATGGGTATCGGCGTGGCGCTGTTCTTCATGCCGACCCTGAGCATCCTGCTGTCGGACCTGCCACCGCACCAGATCGCCGACGGATCGGGGCTGGCGACGTTCCTGCGTACCCTGGGCGGCAGTTTCGCCGCGTCGCTGACCACCTGGATCTGGATCCGCCGGGCCGACCAGCACCATGCCTACCTCAGCGAGCACATCAGCACCTTCGAGCCGGCCACCCGCCAGACCCTGGAACAACTGGGCGGGGCCAGCCCGCAGAACTACGCGAAGCTTGAACAGATCCTCAACAGCCAGGCGTACATGATGTCGACGGTGGACTACTTCACCTTGCTGACCTGGGTGTTCGCCGGTTTGATCCTGCTGGTGTGGCTGGCCAAGCCACCGTTCACGGCCAAGGCCGCTCCGGCGTCGGCAGGGCACTGAGTCCAACCTGTGGAAAGGTCCGATAAGCCTGCCGTTTTCAAATGGTGGTATTTCCCCTAATCTTGTAGGTCCTTTCGGGACTACTTGGCAGGCTCATGGACAAGGTCATCGTCATCACCGGCGCCAGCCGGGGCATAGGCGCCGCCACCGCGCTGTTGGCGGCGCAACAGGGTTACCACATATGCATCAACTACCACGCCGATGACCAGGCCGCCGAGAAGATACTGGCGCAGGTCCGCGCGTTGGGGGCCGAGGCTATTGCCGTGCGCGCCGACGCCAGTGTCGAAGACGAAGTGGTGCGGCTGTTCCACTGTGTCGACCAGCAACTCGGGCCTGTCACCGCGCTGGTCAACAACGCCGGGACCATCGGCCAGCAGAGCCGGGTGGAGGACATGTCCGAGTTTCGTCTGCTCAAGGTGATGAAGACCAACGTGGTCGGGCCGATGCTGTGCGCCAAGCATGCCTTGCTGCGCATGGCCCGGCGCCATGGCGGGCAGGGTGGGGCGATCGTCAATGTGTCGTCGGTGGCCGCGCGCCTTGGCTCGCCCAATGAGTATGTCGACTACGCCGCGTCAAAGGGTGCGCTGGATACCTTCACCCTTGGCCTGGCCAAGGAAGTGGCGGGCGAGGGCGTGCGCGTCAACGGTGTGCGGCCTGGGTACATCCATACCGGCTTCCATGCACTGAGTGGCGATCCGGACCGGGTCGGCAAGCTTGAAGCCGGCCTGCCGATGGGGCGTGGCGGCAAGCCCGAGGAAGTGGCCGAGGCGATTATGTGGCTGCTGTCGGACAAGGCGTCCTATTCGACAGGGAGTTTCATCGACCTGGGCGGCGGGCGCTAGAACCGCTCCTCACTCCTGCAGCAGGCAATCGACCTGCTCTGCCAGTTGCTGCAAGGAAAACGGCTTGGTCAGCACGCTCATGCCTGTCTCGAGGCCGCCATCGCCCAGCGCAGCCGTTTCGTCGTAGCCCGTGACAAACAGTACTTTCAAGCCTGGGTAGCGCTGGCGCAGCAGGCCGGCCACCTGGCGGCCATTGAGGCCGCCGGGTAGGCCGACGTCAGTCACCAGCAAGTCTGGCGCCTTGCTTGCCTGCAGGCCTGCCACGGCTTCGGGGCCATCCTTGAACATACGCACCTCATGGCCCATCTCCTCGAGGACTTCGCCCATCACCTTGCGCATGGCCAGCTCATCTTCAACCACCGCGACGTTGCGCGCACTGCCCTGTGTCTGAGGTGCGACCACGCACCCTGTAGTCTTGCCTCGCAGGCACTGCGCCGCGCCGTGGTGGCGAGGCAGAAACATGGATATGCTGGTGCCTTGCCCAGGTATCGAGGCTATTTTTAGCTGGCCCCCGGACTGACGTACGAAACCGAAGATCATCGAAAGCCCAAGGCCGGTGCCCTGGCCAAGCGGCTTAGTGGTGAAGAAAGGATCCATCGCCCGTGCCAGCACGGGCTTCTCCATGCCGCGCCCATTGTCGTCGACGCTGATGCGCACGTACTGCCCGGCGCCCAGATCCAGGATGGCGGCATCCTGCTCGTCCAGTTCGACGTTGCTGCAGGCGATGCGCACCGCGCCATTGCCGCTGATGGCGTCGCGGGCATTGATGCACAGATTGAGCAGCGCGCTCTCCAACTGCGGCGGATCTATGCGCACTGTCCAAAGTTCGTCATCGTTCTGACAAGACAGGTCGATATGCGGCCCGACAGTGCGCGCAATCAGTTCGCGCATGCCCTCGACCAGTGCCGCCACAGCGGTAGGCTTGGGCTGCAGAATCTGTTGGCGGGAGAACGCCAGCAGTCGGTGAACCAGCGAGGCGGCTCGCAGCGCGGCGTCCTTGGCGTTGCCCAGCAGCAGCGGCAGGGCATCGTGACGTTGTTGTTGCACGCGCTGGTCAGCCAGTTCCAGTGCCCCAAGAATGCCGCCGAGCAGGTTGTTGAAGTCGTGCGCCACACCGCCGGTCAGCTGGCCCACGGCCTCCATTTTCTGCGCCTGGCGCAACGCTTGTTCGGCTTGCGCCAGGCGTTGTTGCTCCTGGACCCGCTCGGTAATGTCGTAGGCGAACAGGTAAGCGCCCACTGGTTGGCCATCGTTATCGTGCAAGGGCGCGAAACGCATTTCATAGTGACGGCGCGCGGCACCTTCACCGAACGCGTCGATTTCGATGAAGGTTTCTCCGGACAACGCCTTGCGCCATAGCGCCAGAGAGCGTTGGCAGTCGCTCGTTGCGGCTGAGAATTCGGCCATCAGTGGCGCACCGATTTCGGGCTCGAAAGCGAAAATCCGCTGGAATTCGACGCGAGTGGCGGCGTTGACGGCCAGCCAACGCATGTGCCTGTCCACCACTTGCACGCAGGCGACGCTGGCATCGATCAGGTCGGCGAAAATCTTGCGCTCGGCTACTGCCTGCTCGATGCGCCGTTCAAGTTGCGTATTGAGCGTGTGCAAGGCCGTTTCGGCGCGCTTGCGCGCCGTCACATCGCGAAAGATCACCGCGACTTGATGATGTTCGGCGGGCTCGACCCGAATCGCCGCCAACCCAAGGCAGCGGTCAGTGGCGTACAGATCGTGTTCGAAGTAGATGGGATCGCCGGTGCGTTCCACTTCACCGAAGCGTTCCAGCCAGATTTCGGCCTCGTCGGGGATGACTTCGCGCAAGGTGCGCCCCACTACATCGGACAAACCAGCATGGCGGCAATAGGCGGGATTGGCCATCAGGTGCAGGTAGTCGTTCCATTGGCCGTCGGCGCCGGGGATGAACTGGATGATGCAGAAACCTTCCTCCATGGCCTCGAACAGGAACCGGTAGCGTTCGGCCTCCTGCACCCGCGCCTGCAATCGCTCCAGCTCTTGTGCCATGCGCATGTTGCGCTGGCGCTCTTCGCTGAGGGCCTGCCGCAGCTCATGCAGATCCTCAGGATTCTCGCTTCGCGGGCACACAGTCATCGACGGGGCTCCTTGTCATCGACAGCAATTGCTCTACCTGTTCGACCAGCGCTTCGAGCGTGAAGGGTTTGGTCAGTACTCGAGCCCCAGAAGGCATGGGCCGCTCATTCAATACGGCATTCGCATCGTAACCGGTGATGAAAAGCACAGGTACCTCAGGCAGGCGCAGGCGAAACGCCTCGGCTACCTGTCGTCCATCAAGGCCGCCGGGCAGGCCGATATCGGTGATCAACAACTCGGGCTGGCCGTTCGCCTCGAGGGCTGCAGGGCCGTTTGGGTAGCTGTCGATGCAATGGCCGAGGTCTTCGAGTACTTCAGTGATTATCGCGCGCAGTGGTTCATGGTCTTCTACCAAGGTTATGCGTCGCCCGGAGGCGGGAGTGCGGGCAGCAGGCTCGATTGCCGCCAAGGGCGGGCGTTCGCTCCCGGGTTTCCAAGGCAGGTAAAGGCGTATGCATGTCCCTTCACCAGGCGCCGAGCGGATCTGCAATTGGCCACCGGACTGGCGGACGAAGCCGTAGACCATGGACAGCCCAAGCCCGGTGTTGCGCTCTGACGGCTTAGTGGTGAAAAACGGTTCGACCGCACGTGCCGCCACCTCTGCAGACATGCCTTGGCCATTGTCCTCTACCGCCAGGCACAGATAACGACCCGCCGGCAAATTCAACGTCTGGGCAGTATCATCTGTAATCTGCACCCGGCGGCAATCGATATCGATGCGCCCGCCACTGGGCATGGCATCGCGGGCGTTGATGCACAGGTTGAGCAGCGCGCTCTCTAATTGTGGCGGGTCGACAAAGCTCAGCCCCTTGTCATGCTCGAAATGGCAGCTCACTTCAATGGCCGGGCCGACACTGCGACTGATCAACTCCTGCATGCCCTCGACCAGGGTACGGAGCCGGATCATCTGGGGCTGCAGGGTCTGTTGTCTGGAAAAAGCCAGCAGCCGCTGAACCAGCGTGGCGGCCCGATGAGCTGAACTGCAGGCGCTGTCCAGCAAGGCCGGGATATCATCATGGCGTGCTTGCTGCACACGTTGGCGCATCAGCTCCTGAGCGCCGAGTATCCCCGCCAGCAGGTTGTTGAAGTCATGGGCGATGCCACCGGTAAGCTGGCCAACTGCCTCCATCTTCTGGGCCTGGCGCAAGGCCTTTTCAGCCTCCAGCAGTTGTTGCTGCTCGTTGACCCGGCGGGTGATGTCGTAGACGAACAAATAAGCGCCGGTTATTACCCCGGCGCCGTCGCGCAGTGGCGTGAAACGCGACTCGAAATGGCCAAGGCGGCCATTTTTTTCGTAAGCGATCACTTCAGTGAAGCTTTCACCTGCCAGTGCTCTGCGCCACAGCGCCATGCAGCGGTCAAGCTCGGTGGGGAAGTCTGCCAGGCAGTCGATCAGGCTATCGCCTGCCTTGAGCGTATGGTTGAACAGATACTCGAAGTCCCTGACCGCGCGTTTGTTTACCGCGAGGAATGTCATCGAGGTGTCCACCACCTGGACCCGCGCAACGCTGTTCTCCACCAGCTCGGCAAACAAGCTGCGTTCAGCGAGGGCGGCAGCCACGCGTTGTTCGAGATGCTCGTTGAGTTGTTGCAGCGCCGTTTCGGCGCGGTAACGCTCGGTGACGTCCTTGAACAGTACCGCCACTTGCCGGCGTTCGGCCGGCTCGATGCGGAAGGTGGTCACCGACAGCACCCGCCCCGTTGCCACCAATTCCTGCTCGAACTGCAAGGGCTTCCCGGTGCGCAGCACGGGGCCATAACGGGCGATCCAGTCATCGGCTTCGTCGGGCACCATTTCCCGCAGTTTCTGCCCGGTTACGTCGGCAATGCCTGCGTGGCGGGTATAGGCCGCATTCGCCAGCACATGCACGTAGTCGCTGAGCGGACCGTGAGGCCCATCGAAGAACTCGATGACACAGAAACCTTCGTCCATCGTGTCGAAGAGAAAGCGGAACAGGTCTTGATCATCCTGTTGATGGCGGGCCCATTGTGTTTCCAACTCGGTGTTGCGCTGACGAAGGACTTCCATCTGTTGGCGAAGGGACTGCAGTTCGCGCGAGGGCATGAGGGCTTCCAGTGATAGGGGGGGGCGCCGTGGCGGCGTTGCGTCAGAGTGTGTCAGGAGCTTGGCGGGTACCGCTGAGCAACTGGTCGACCCGTGCCATCAGCAACGCCAACTCAAAGGGTTTGCGCAGCAGGAGGGTGTGATCGGATGGCGTCCACCGGTCCTTATCCAACTCCCCGTCGTAGCCGATGATGAACAACACGGGCATGTGCGCGTTACCGGCACGATAAGCGTTGGCGACCTGGTAGCCATCGACGCTACCTGGCAATCCGAGATCGACTATCAGCAATGCGGGGCTGGGGGCCTGGCCAAGGGCCTGTACGGCGCCAACGCCTTCGTCGAAGACGCGAACCCGATGCCCCCGTTCTTCCAATACCTCACGGATTACCATGAGCAGGGTCTGCTGGTCTTCGACCAGCAGAATGTCGAGGCCAGTATTACATGCAGACTCTATCGCTCGGTGAGGGTCCAAGTGTGCGAGCGGTAACGTGGAACTCTGTTCCCGTGGCAGGTACAGGCTGATGCGTGTGCCGCCTTGGGGAGTGCTGTGGATACTCAACTGTCCTCCGGACTGGCGCATCAGTCCATATGCCATGGACAAGCCCAGGCCAGTACCCTGGCCAAGTGGCTTGGTGGTGAAGAACGGCTCGATGGCGCGGGAGGCAACCTCGGCGGGCATGCCGCAGCCCGTATCTTCCACCACGATCTGAAGGTAGTCGCCTGGAGCGAGCTGCAAGGCGGCGGCCTCGGGCGAGCCGAGTGGATTGTTCTGGCAACTGATACGCAAGGTGCCGCCTCTGGACATGGCATCCCGGGCGTTGATACACAGGTTCAACAAGGCGTTTTCCAGTTGCGGGGGATCCACACGCACTGCCCACAGCCCGGCCAGCGTCGCATCGACAAATGTGATGTTCGCATCGAGGGTGCTGTTGATCAGGTCATGCATGCCCGCCATCAGAAGGTGCACGTCCACGGCCTGTGGCGTCAGCGTCTGCTGGCGGGCGAATGCCAGCAGGCGTTGGACCAGCGTGCTGGCACGCGTGGCGTTCTGCTGGACGATGCCGAGCATGTGCCGACAGTCGCGGCTATGACCGTGTCTGAGTCGTTTGTCGGCGATCTCGAGGGCGGCCAGGATGCCCCCCAGGAGATTGTTGAAATCGTGGGCGATGCCCCCGGTAAGTTGGCCAATAGCTTCCATTTTCTGCGATTGGCGCAAGGCTTCTTCTGTCAGTTGCAGGCGTTTCTGCTCCTTTACCCGCAATGAGATGTCATAGGCGAAGAGGTAGCCGCCCTGAATCCGTCCCTCGGCGTCGCGCAAGGGGTTGTAGCGCATATCGTAGTGTCGCTGCGCTTCAGCGGGGCCGACGGTGATGACATGAGTGAATGGCTCGCCCGCCCGCACTCTCGGCCACACCGGCTCGAGGCTTGGCAGGAGGTCAGGCGTTGCCGCCAGGATCTGCGAAATGGAATCGCCCACCTTGGGGATGAAGCCATGCAGACGCTCGAAGGTTTCGCATGCTGTCCGGTTGATGGCGATCAGGCGCTGGTTGCAGTCGGCAGCAAATACGTTGGCCAAGCTGTGGTCGACCAGCTCTCCCAGAAGCTTGTTGTTTACACGCGCTTCGTCAGCGCTCTTGCGGGCGCGGTCAAGCATGGCATTCGTGACCCGTTCGCTGGCCGGGGCGCCGGTAAACAGCACCGCCACCCGGCGGTCGGTGGCCGGGCCTAGGCGATGGGCAGCGATGGACAGCAGACGGTCGGTGGCGTTCAAGCGCTGCTCGAAGCAGGCCGGTTTGCCGGTACGCACGACTTCGGCGAAGCGTGCTACCCAGGCGTCGGCTTCGCTGGGGAGGAGTTCACGCACCGTCTGCCCCATCTGCTTGGCATGTGCGGTGTGCTGGAGGCAGGCATCGTTGCTGAGGATGTAGCGATAGTTACTCAGCGGCCCCTCTGGCCCGTCAAGCAGCTCCAGCACGCAGAAACCCTCGGCCATATGGCTGCGCAGCAATGCAAAGCAGTTTAATTCGAGCTCATTGCGCGCAACTTGCGCCTCGAGCTCGGCGATGCGTGCGCTCAAGCGTTCGATGGAGGGGGCTGGAGTATTGGCCATGGGCAGGTACCGGTCGGCTAGTGGCGAAACTATAACCGGGCCGACCTTTACCTGCCATGTATCAGAACGAACGCACGATTCGCCCCAAGGTTTCCATGGCCTGTTCCGCGCCATCGCCCCAGGGGCTGCCATAGTTCAGGCGGATACAGTTGCCGAAGCGCCGGGTGGGCGAGAAGATCGGCCCTGGCGCGATGCTGATGCCCTGGGCCAACGCCATGTGGAACAGCTTCAACGCGTCCATCTGCTCGGGCAGCTCCAGCCACAGGAAGTAGCCGCCAGAGGGCTGGCTGACCCGGGTCTGCGCCGGGAAGTGACGGGCGATGGCGGCGAGCATGTTGGCCTGTTGGCCCTCCAGCGCGTAGCGCAGCTTGCGCAGGTGGCGGTCGTAGCCGCCGTGTTGCAGGTAGTCGGCGATCGCCGCCTGGGCCGGCATCGAGGCGCACAGGGAGGTCATCAGCTTGAGCCGCTCGATTTTCTGCGCAAAGCGCCCGGCCGCCACCCACCCAATGCGATAGCCCGGGGCCAGGCTCTTGGCGAACGACCCGCAGTGCATCACCAGGCCTTCGGTATCGAAGGCCTTGGCCGGCTTTGGCGCCTGCTGCGAGTAGTACAGCTCGGCATAGACATCGTCCTCGATCAGCGGTACCTGGTGGCGTTTGAGCAATTCGACCAGTTCCTGCTTCTTGGCCTCCGGCATGCTCGCGCCCACCGGGTTCTGGAAGTTGGTCATGCACCACACGGCCTTGACCGGGTGTTTGTCGAGGGTCTGGGCCAGCACGCCGAGGTCCATGCCCTCGCGCGGGTGCACCGGGATTTCCACCGCCTTGAGCTTGAGGCGTTCGAGCACCTGCAGGCAGGCATAGAAGGCCGGTGCCTCGATGGCTACCAGGTCGCCAGGCTGGGTCACGGCCTGCAGGCACAGGTTCAACGCTTCCAGCGCGCCGTTGGTGATCAGCAGTTCTTCCATGGGCAGCATCAGCCCGCCAACCATGTAGCGCAGGGCGATCTGCCGACGCAGTTGCGGGTTGCCCGGCGACAGGTCGGTCACCACCATGCGCGGGTCCATGGCCCGGCTGGCGCTGGCCAGCGAACGGGACAGGCGCTGCAACGGGAACAGGCTCGGGCTGGGGAAGGCCGAGCCGAACGGTACGGTGTGCGGGTCCTTGATCGAGTCGAGGATCGAGAACACCAGGCCGCTCACATCGACATCGGTGGACTCGCTGGCCGGCGCCTGGGGCTGCGGCTCGCAGAACGGCCGCGGCGCATGGGCGTTGACGAAGTATCCGGAACGCGGCCGGGCACGGATCAGTCCGCGGCGCTCCAGCAGGTAATAGGCCTGGAACACGGTGGACGGGCTGACCCCGTGGGTCTGGCTGGCGTAGCGCACCGAAGGCACCCGCTGGCCGGGGCCTAGCACCCCGGAGCGGATCAGTTCGGCAATGTCGTCGGCAAATCGTTCGTAGCGTTTCATTATGGCTTTGGCAGGTAAGGTGATGATCAGTGTAAGGGATCAGCGATTCATCGGTGCGACGAAACGGCTGCGCGCGGTGCTGCGGATCCCCGGCTGGTCGCTGTCCTGGATCTCGAAGGTCAGTTCTTGGGAGCTGCTGGTCGGGCGATCAGCCAGCATCGCCACCGACACCGGCAGCTCGCTCATCTCGCCGGAGGCCAGGGTGAACTCAGTACGGCCATGCAGCTCGAAGCCGTCGGCGTCCACCAGGCGCAGGCGATAGTGCTGCGGTTCCTGGGTCTTGTTGATGATCTTGAGCAGGTAGATGTTCTCGATCTGGCCCAGGGCGTTCTCGCGGAACAGGCCACGGTCCTTGATCACGTCCATCGACACCATCGGGCGTATCTGCAGGGCCAACACCAGGGCGCCGATCATCACCGTCAGCGCGGCGGCGTAGCCTAGCAGGCGAGGGCGCAGCCAGTGGGTCTTGCCGCCTTGCAGGTTGTGTTCGGACTTGTAGCCGATCAGGCCACGGGCATAGCCCATCTTGTCCATCACCCCGTCGCAGGCGTCGATGCAGGCGGCGCAGCCGATGCAGGCCATCTGCAGGCCTTCGCGGATGTCGATGCCGGTGGGGCATACCTGCACGCACAGGGTGCAGTCGATGCAGTCGCCCAGGCCCTGGCTGCGCGCATCGCTGCCTTTCTTGCGCGGGCCACGGGCTTCGCCGCGGCTGGGGTCGTAGGCCACCGCCAGGGTGTCCTTGTCGAACATCACGCTCTGGAACCGCGCATAGGGGCACATGTGCATGCATACCGCCTCGCGCAGCCAGCCGGCGTTGAGGTAGGTGGCGGCGGTGAAGAACAGCACCCAGAACAAGGCCACGCCACCCAGCTCGAAGGTGAACAGTTCGGCAGCCAGCGGGCGGATCGGCGTGAAGTAGCCGACAAAGGTCAGCCCGGTCAGCACGCCAATGGCCAGCCACAGGCCGTGCTTGAGAGCGCGGCGGGCGATCTTCTCCACGCCCCAGGGCGCGGCAGCCAGCTTGATGCGTTGGTTGCGGTCGCCCTCGGCGATTTTCTCGCACCACATGAACAGCCAGGTCCAGGTGCTTTGCGGGCAGCTGTAGCCGCACCACACGCGGCCGGCAAACACGGTGATGGCGAACAGGCCGAAGGCGCAGATGATCAGCAGCGCCGACAGCAGGATGAAGTCCTGCGGCCAGAAGGTCGCGCCGAAGATATGGAACTTGCTGTCGGCCAGGTCCCAGAGCACGGCCTGGCGGTCGCCCCATTGCAACCAGGCAGTGCCGAAGAACAGTACGAACAGCAAGCCGGCGAAGGCGATCCGCAGGTTGCGGTAGAAGCCAGTGAAACTGCGTGTATGGATGCCACCGGCCACCTGGCTTTTGCTCTTGTGGGTGGTGGGGGCAACCTCGATGACTCGGAAGGGGATTCTCTCGCTCATGGTTCGTCGCTCATCAGGCCTCGATCAGGCCAGGGCACTATGGCCCGCGATCTGTTTTCAGCACAGGCCCAGGTATCGCGATAAAAACCATATCAGATGACGGGCTTGTTTGTTGAGGCCTTGTATTTCGGGGCATGGCGTACTGGATGGCAGATGCCTGCGGCTATCCACCGCACCTTTGTGGATACGGCTTTGGATGTGGGCGCGAGAAGCGGCCCGCATCGCCGCAATGCGGTAAGGTGTTGCCTCTGCGCCTGCGTACCGGTCTGTCATGACTATCATGAGTATTCGATGCTGATTTCCACGCTATTCAATGGTCGCTCATTGACGCCATCCCTCCAGGCCGAACCCTGTGTGCCCTGGTGGAGCTTCACAAAGACGGTATTGGCCGCGACCGCCTTGACCTTGGTGCGCGACGGTCGACTTGCCCTGGATACCGCGCTGCCTGAAACCCCTTACACCCTGCGCCAGCTTCTGCGTCATGAGGCGGGCCTCGCAGATTATTGCGAGCTTGCCGAGTACTACGCGGCAGTTGCCAAGCATGAACCTGCGTGGCCCGTGGACGAGATGATGCAGCGCCTGGATGGCGCCCGGCTTCGCTACGCCCCCGGAGCGGGCTGGCGCTACTCGAATGTGGGTTACATGTTGGTAGCCAGGCTCATCGAGCGGGCCACGGGCTTACCGCTTGAAGAAGCGCTCAGGCAGCAGGTGTTGGCGCCGCTCGGTATCTCGGCGGTTCGCCTGGCGAGCAAACGTGCGGATCTGAATGGGGACTACCTGGGCGATTCGTTGAACTACGACCCTGGCTGGGTCTATCACGGGCTGCTGATCGGCCCTGTTTCGCAGGCTGCGCTTTTGCTGGATCGTCTGCTTGCCGGGGCACTGCTTCCGGCCGAGCTGCTGCAGGAAATGCGGGTGACAAAGGGTTTGGGTGGGCCAATGGCTGGCCGGCCGTGGATCGCGCCTGGATATGCTTTGGGGCTGATGCGAGGGGCGGTCGAGGGTGGTTTGACGCTGGCCGGGCATACCGGGTGCGGGCCCGGGAGCGTGGTGGCGGTCTATCGATGTGCGGTGGGGGAGGCCGTCGCGTGTTGCGCAGTGTTCTCGATGGAGCTGGATGAGGGAAGTGTCGAGGCGGTGGTAGTCCGGGAGATACGTAAATTACTTGAGGCGCGGTGCTGAGGCTTTCTGGGGCTTGTTTCGCTTTTGCGGGAGATCACTAGTTGCCTGGATATAACATCCGTTTTTTGCTCGATAGCTGAACGTCGTGGATGACCGCTATCGGCCTGAATCAGCCGCTTCAACCCAAGTACCAAGAAACGATTAAAATCCCGAGCTGTCAACTTCCTTGCCAGAGTGCTGCGTTATGAAACTTGAGAGAGTTAGGTACTTGCTCGGTCCCAACCCTGGCGACCCTTCTCCGATGGAGTTGCTGGTGTTGATTCTGGAGGCGTCTATCGAGCTGGTGTCGATTCCAGGTAACGACTTTTGCTGGTCGTATTGGGCAGACGAAAGCGAAGCAATACAAGAGCTTCAAAGCTTGCTTGACTTGGTGAAGGCCGGCACCTTACCCGAACGATTGAAGCTCACCGTAATCTTTGCACCCACTGGGCCGCTGCAAGAAACAAGCATGAGTAGCGGTTGGGCAGAAACCTATTTGAAGATTGCAGAGCGATTTGATCAGGTTGAAGCATTGTTGTGGTGATGTCAGAAGATGTCCAAACACTCGCGCGGCCCCCACAGAGACGGGCATCTTGATCTTGCCAGATAGCACTAGATTGACCGCTATGGGTCGATACCAGTCATCAACGACCACGGCTATCGACCTACAACAGACGCTCAAAGCATGCAGTTGACCGAACCCGCCATTGCCGTACAATCGCGCCCCCAAAAATCATCAGGCATGGCGAGAGGGAGCTTCAATGCAACGGGTGATGATCATTGGTCAGCCAGGGTCTGGGAAAAGTACCCTGGCGCGCAAGCTTGGCGAGCGCACGGGCTTGCCGGTCGTGCATATCGACACGATTCACTGGCAGCCAGGGTGGGTCGAGCGCAGCCGTGACGAGAAGACGCGTCTTTGCCATGAGGTCGAGGCCCGTGAGCGTTGGATCTTCGAAGGCGGGCACTCGACGACATGGCAAAACCGGCTGGCCCGCGCTGACACGGTGATATGGATCGATCGCTCGGCGCCGCTTCGATTCTGGCGTGTGTTCTTCAGAACGATGCTGAGCCGCGGTCGATCTCGGCCTGACTTGCCGGACGACTGTCCGGAACTGCTGGCCAACCTGCCGGAGTTTTTCAGGTTCATGTGGCGGACGAAGAACTCGTCCCGGGAGGCGATGAAGCGATTCGTGGCGACCGCCCCGTCGGCTTGTCGCGTGGTCTGCCTGCGGTCCAATCGAGATACCGAAGTTTTTCTCGCGAGCCTGGGCGCATTGCCTGATCAGGTGGCGCGAGGTCATTAGAGGCCCGTTCTCGATTGATTGGCGGCTGCGGTCGATCGTGATGACCTCTCTGGCATTCATCGCCGGCGCCGTACCGCTTCTGCTCGGCAGCGGCGCAGGTAGCGAGGTCGGGCGTCACGGTGTTTTGCGCAATGCTTGGCGTGACGTTGTTCGGCTTGTTGCTGTCGCCGGTGTTCTATGTCGTGCTGAGAAAACTCGGCGCAGGCATTCCTGTACATTCTTCCGGCATGGCACGGGACAGTATGCTGAACATACTGCCGCGAAACTAAGTTTCGAGCGCCAGAGCCATCGATTTCCAGCCGTGCAAATGCCCTTGGTCTTGCGGCCGTTGATACTGGGTTGAAACCGATGGCCCTGGTTCAGTGCGGGGCGTGCGAACGTCAGAAGTTGTACTTGATACCCGTCATGATGTTTCTTGGAGCACCGTACATACCGTGGTCGCCGGCATAGCTGAGGTATTCGCGGTCGAACACGTTGTTCAGATTGACTGACGCACTCAGATGTTGGTTGAAGTCATAGCGAGCCATGAGGTTGGTGACGGCGTAGCTGCCTTGGGTGAAGGTGTGCAGGTCGGCACCGGTCTTGCTCTGCCAGTTCACACCGCCGCCGAGGGTGACCTTGTCCAGAATGCCCGGCAGGCGATAGCTGGTGAAGGTCTTCAGACTGTGGCGGGGCAGGGTGGTAACGATACGCTGGTCGTCAGCGTCGGTGCTCACCGCATAGGCATAACCGGCGGAGGCCTGCCAGCCTTCGGCCAGTTCTCCGTCCAGGGTGAACTCAGCGCCCTTGGTAGTAGTGCCCTGTTCCGACTTGTAAGTGTTGCCGCCTGGAGTGTCGATCCAGATCGCCAGGTTGTCCTGCTCGATCTTGAACAGCGCGATGCTGGAGTTCAGCTTGCCGTCGAAGTGGCTGCCCTTGACACCGACTTCATAGCCGGTGCCTTCCATCGGGTCCAGTGGCTTGTTGTTGATGTCGCGAACCCAGGACGACTGAGGGTTGAAGATTTTCGTATAGCTGGCATACAGCGACCACGTATCGTTGACGTCATACACCACGCCGGCATACGGAATGTAGACGCCGGTTTCCGATTCCTTGGTCTTGGTGTGTTCTGCGTTGTAGGGCTTGTCCTCGATGTCACGATGCCAGTCGATCACGCGGCTACCCAGCAAGATGCTCAGATCGTCGGTGGCATGCAGGCGCGTGGCGAGGTAGGCGGCGTATTGGGTCTCGTCGACAGTGGATTTGCCCGTGACGTCGAATTCCGGTTTCACCGAGGCGCCGTTCCAGTTCAGCAGGTTGTCGATCGCGCCGGCGGGAGAGCCCGAGTAATCGTATTTCCAGCCGCCGTAGCTTGGCACGCTCTCGTAGTAGTTGGACAAGGTCACACCGGCGATCAACTCGTGCTCGCGGCCCAACAGGCCGAACGGGCCGGTCAGGTAGGCATCGATGTTGTTCTGGCGTGGGATACCGGAGAAGCGCACTGGCAACTGAGTGGTGCCACTTCCATCCGGGTTGAGGCTACCGTTCACGTAGTTGAAGACTTCGTCAAACTTGTTTTCGGAGTGGGTCAGTTCGATCTTCCCGCTCCAGCCATTGGCAAGCTGCTGCTCGATCGAGGTGAAAAAGCTGGTTTGTTCATGGTCGTTGTAAGACCAGGTCTGAGCCGAATTGAGCGAGCGTTTGAGGTTTGCACGAGAGCCGTCAGTGAAGCGGGTCGGCAAGCCGGAGCGCATGGGGGAGTCAACGTCTGTGCGTTGATAACTGAAGCCCATCGTCAGCAGGGTGTCCTCGGTCAGGTCGAACTCGGTAATGCCGTAGATTAGTTGCGAGTCCTGTTTGTAGCGGTCGATCCAGGACTGCTCGGTCTTGAAGTCGGCGACCAGGCGACCGCGTACGTTGCCGGTTTCGGTCAGCGGGCCGGATACATCAAAGCCGGTACCGTAGCGGTCCCAGTTGCCGGCTTCAGCGGTGACGCTGGCCTGAGCCTCGGCGGTCGGACGCTTGCGGATCAGGTTGATCGTCGCTGAAGGGCTGCCCAGCCCGCTGATCAGGCCGGTAGCACCGCGCACTACCTCCACACGGTCATACATGGCCATGCCCTGGGTGTAATTGTCCATGCGCTTGACGGTGGGCACACCATCGATTTCAAAGTTCTGGATCTCGAAGCCGCGAGAGAAGTAACCGTCGGATTCGGCACCCTGTCCGTCGCGCAACACGATGATGCCCGGTGTGGCATCGAGGGTATCGCTGAGATTGGTCAGGCGCTGGTCATCCAGGCGCTGGCGGGTCATGACGGTCAGCGACTGCGGGGTTTCCTTGGGGGTCAGGTTCAGACGGGTCGAGCTGCTGGATGAGTAGGTGGTATAGAGCCCGGTGCCCTCTGTAGTCGACCCGGGAGCCTTGCCCGAAATGGAAATGCTCTGAAGCTCCAGGGCGGCAGAGGCCGGTGCGCGCTGGAGGGTGTATCGCCCATCCGGCTGGCGAACCGCAATGAGTTGGCTGCCCTCGAGTAACGCCTGTAAAGCGCCGTCGACCGTGTAATCACCATTCAAGCCCTGGCTGTTTTGCCCGGCAATCAACTCATTGGGAAACGACAACAACAAGTGGGCTTGCTGGCCCAGCTGATTGAGCGCAGCGCCCAGTGGCGCCGGGGCAATTTCGTAGTGCTGCACGTGGCTATCGGCGGCTGCCCAGGCTGGCGCTGAAGTGGCGAGCAGAACCGCTGCGGTAGTGGCGAGCGAGGTTACGTAGCAGGAGGAAATACTGCGGCGATGCATGTGAAGTTTCCCGATGATTTTTGATGTATGGCCTATGAGTCTCGCCAGAAATCAAAACGGCTCATCGAGGACGAAAAAACTTCAAACGTTAGCGGGCAGGGGTCGCAAGTTGATCCACAGGCGAGTGAAACGCTGTACATCCAGTTTCAGTGTCTGGGCGACGGCATCGATGATTCGATCACTGTCTGCCAGCGGGTAGGTGCCCCATACACGCAGATTGGCCAAGGCGGCGTCGCACCCCAGATGCCCATGACGATACCGGCCAAGCTCATCGAGGAACGCCTGAAGCGGCTGGCCGTTGGCGACGATCATGCCTTCGGCCCAAGCGGGAGTGGATGCTTGCATTGCCCCCTGGTCGAGCATCCCGAGCGGCCCGAAACGCGCCAGCTGCCCGGCTTGCAGGGTGGTCCAGGTGCTGGCTTGAGTCGGCAGGACGTCAAGCGAGCCACGATAGACCGCCAACTGGGTCGAGCCATTGTCAAACTGCCGCATCGTGAAACGCGCCGAGGACGTCTGCGCCCGAACCTGAGCGGTTTCGATAAACAGCGCCGGGTTCAAGGCAGTGTTGATCAGGACCTCGCCGCTGAGCAATCTCAGGTGCCAGCGATGGTCAGTCGCGCGAGCATTTATCGCGCTACGGGTATTGAGTTCAAGCGACAGATCCGAGGCCAGCGCAACACGTCGCTGCTCGCCCACACCCGTGGTGTACTCGGCACTCATGCGCGACACCAACTCGCTGTCGCGACTCAACCAGGCACCGGTACCCGCAGCCAGCAGCAAGGCCAGGCCCTTTATTGCCCGACGCCTGCTCAGCCCTTCCTGGGAGGGGAGCAACAGCGCCTGTCGGGCGAGGCCAGGATCGCCTTGGGTGCGCACTGAATCGAGCTGCGCCCCCAGCGCCAAGGCTTTTTCCCAGGCCAGTTCATGCAAGGGGTGTTCACGACGCCACGCCATGAAAGCGGCCTGTGCGGGTGAATCAAAATGGGCCTCCTGCATATCGAGCCACCATTCCATCGCTTCCTCACACATCTTCGGCGATAGCGAGGGTTCTTGGCCAAAGGCGTTTGCGGTGATAGTCATTGCAGCCATTCCGTCACCAGCATGCATCGCGCCCCCGCCTTGATGATATGGCGCTTGACGGTAGCGATTGAAATATCCAGCCGCTCGGCAATTTCTGCGTGGCCGAGCCCATCGAGTTGCGACCAGAGAAAAGCCTTCTTGACGGCGACATCCAGTTCGCACAGCGCTTCGTCGAGTCGTACCAGCGTCTCGAAAAGAATCAATTGGGTCGCCAGATCCGGCAGTTCGCTTTGGTCCTCGGTCTGCAGCGCCTCCAGATAGGCTTTTTCCAGGCGTGCGCGGCGGTAGTGGTTGGACAGGACACTGCGTGCCACCTTGGCCAGAAAAGGGCGAGGCTGGCGGATTTCAAGTGCCTCGTTGCTGGCCAACAGACGCATGAAGGTGTCCTGCATCAAGTCAGCCGCGCGGTGTGAGCAGCTCAATTGCCGATACAGCCAGCTACGCAACCAGCGGTGTTGCTGTTCGTAGAGAGCAGTGAGCTGAGCGGTATCGATGGATGCCATGAGCTGCCACAGAACTGGTGCAAATGAGACTTAGTATCATATGGGATTAATTGAGTATCGACAAGAATGCACAAGGGCGCAGCGCATGACTGGCCTGATGGATCAGGGGCATTTGCTTGCTTTCAGCGCCGTGCGGAAAGTTGCTGCGGCGCCAGGAATGCGTCGTGGAAGTAATTGTTGAACGCGTGCATCGCCGGGCTGAATTCTCGCTCGCGATGCCAGGCCAGGCCGACGCTCATGGGGGTGACCTTGTCGGTGATGGTCACGGTTTCGATGCGTTTACCCTCCAGCGACCAGGGGCGGTGTACCAGGTCGGAGAGGATCGCCACGCCGCTGCCGTTGGCCACCATGCTGCGCACCGCTTCCACGGAGCTGGTGCGGATTCGCACGTTGGGCTGCTGTCGGGCATGTTCCCAGTAGCGCATGGCGCTTTGTTCGGCTTCGTCGACGGTAAGCAGGATGAAGGGCTCCTGTGTGACGTCGGCAAGGCTCACGGCCGAGTGTTCGCACAGCGGGTGATGGCTGGGCAGCCACAGCCGGCGCTCGGAATTGAGCAGGGTTTTCGAAACGATGTCCGGGTGGGTCAGGTTCGATGTCAGCACCACCGCCATGTCGAATTCGCCTTCCAGCAGGCCTTGCTCGATGGCCTGGCGCTCCCGTTCGTGCACTTCGATGGCCACGTCCGGGTGCCAGTGTTCCAGGCGTTGCAGATGATGCGGCAGGAAGTAGCCGATTACCGTGTAACTGGCCGCTATTCGCAACAGGCCGGTGGCGCGAACGTCCGGCAGTGGGCTGTTAAGGGCGTCGTCGACGCTGCGCAAGATCACGTAGGCCCGATTGAGAAAGTGCCGTCCGGCATCGGTCAGGCTCATGCCCTGTGCCGAGCGCTGGAACAGCAGCGTGCCGAGCATGCCCTCCAGCTCCTTGATCGCCGTGGTTACCGCCGACTGGGAAATATTCAAATGAATCGCAGCCTGGGAGATTTGCCCGATCTCGGCCGTGGCGACGAAATAGCGAACCTGGCGCAGGGTCAGTGACATGAACACTCCGCTTGATGAGGTATCTGATTTTCAGAAGATAACCCCTCTGATAATAGATCTTCCCAAGGGGGCGGCTGGAATTTAACGTGCTCTGCATGAAGTCACAAGGGTCAGGAGCAAGTGTCATGCAGGCAGTAGATTTCAATTCGGACATGGGCGAAGGCTTCGGTCCGTGGACTATCGGCGACGGCGTCGACAACGAACTGATGGGCTTCATCAGCTCGGCCAACATCGCCACCGGTTTCCATGCCGGCGACCCCGGCACCATGCGACGCACTGTCGAGCAGGCCAAGCGCCTGGGCGTGGCCGTTGGTGCCCATCCGGGCTTTCGCGACCTGGTCGGGTTCGGCCGCCGTCACATCAATGCACCGGCCCAGGAGCTGGTGGACGACATGCTCTATCAGCTGGGCGCCCTGCGTGAACTCGCCCGGGTTCAAGGCGTGGCCCTGCAACACATCAAACCCCACGGCGCGCTGTACATGCACCTGGCCCGGGACGAAGAAGCGGCGCGTTTGCTGGTGGAAAACCTGCAGCGCCTGGAGCCCGAGCTGCTGCTGTATTGCATGCCCGAGTCGGCGATCTGGCGTATCGCCACGGAGCTCGGCCAACCGGTGATCCGCGAGTTCTACGCCGACCGCGAATACGACCTCAGCGGCTCCATCGTCTTCACCCGCAACGTGCGTGCCTACGACCCGACGCAAGTAGCTGCGCGGGTACTGCGTGCCTGCCAGGAAGGCGTGGTGCGCACGGTGGAGGGTGAAGACCTGGCGATCGAATTCGACTCCATTTGCTTGCACAGCGATACACCCGGTGCCCTGGCACTGGTCGAGGCTACCCGTAATGCGCTCGATGGCGCAGGGATCCAGGTGCGCGCACCGCGATAACGCAACCGAAGACACTGGCACGCAGACGCCAGGACTTACTCGACACACAGATTTCTTGCCTGCCTTTCTACAAATATTCCAAGAGGAACAGACATGGCGCAGCACACAGTCATCACCCCGTTGCCGGGGACTTTCTACCGCAAGGCCACCCCGGAATCGCCGAACTACGTCGAGGCCGGTGCCAACGTCAGCGCCGACACGGTGATTGGCCTGATCGAGGTCATGAAGCAGTTTTCCGAACTGACCGCCGGCACGGCAGGGCGTCTGGACGCGTTTCTGGTCGAAGACGGTGATCCGGTGGAGCCGGGTCAGGTCATCGCCACACTCGAAGACGCGTGAGGGCACGACCATGACCCAAGGCATTGGTAAACTGCTGATCGCCAACCGTGGCGAGATCGCCGTGCGGATCATCCGTGCCGCGCAAGCGCTGGGGATTCCAACCGTGGCGGCGTGCAGCGAAGCAGACGTCGATTCCCAGGCCGCACGCATGGCCGACGAAGTGCACATCCTCGGCCCGGCTCGCGCCGACAAGAGCTACCTCAATGTCGAAGCGCTGCTCGGTGCCCTGAAGGCCACCGGCGCCAACGCGGTGCACCCAGGCTACGGCTTTCTCTCGGAGAACGCCGAATTTGCCGAAGCGGTGCAAGCCGCCGGGGCGATTTTCGTAGGCCCAAGCCCCGAGACCATCCGGCGCATGGGCGACAAGGCCGAGGCCCGGCGCACTGCGCAAGCCGCGGGTGTGCCGGTGGTGCCCGGCTCCCCGGATGAACTGTTCGATGTGGAGTCGGCGCTCAAAGCCGCCGAATCCGTCGGTTTCCCGCTGCTGATCAAGGCCTCGGCCGGTGGCGGAGGGCGTGGGATTCGCCTGGCGGAAAACCCGCAGCAACTGAGCGAAGAATTCCCCCGTTCCCAGCGCGAAGCCCAGGCCGCCTTCGGCAATGGCGCGGTGTATCTGGAGCGCTTCATCGGCAAGGCCCGGCACATCGAAGTGCAGGTGCTGGGCGACGGCAAGCATGCGGTGCATCTGTTCGAACGCGAGTGTTCCCTGCAACGCCGCCGGCAGAAGATCTTCGAAGAAGCGCCGTCGCCGGTGCTCGATGCGCAGCAGCGCGAGACCCTCTGCGCGAGTGCCGTGCGCCTGACCGAGGCCCTGGGCTATCAGGGCGCGGGCACCCTTGAGTATCTGTACGACGACGCCACCGGCGAGTTTTTCTTCATCGAGATGAACACGCGGATCCAGGTGGAACACCCGGTCAGCGAGCTGATCACCGGCATCGATCTGGTTCAGGCCATGTTGCGCATCGCCGGCGGCGAACCGCTGGGCCTCAAGCAAAGCGATATCCGGCTCAACGGCGCGGCCCTGCAAATGCGCCTGAACGCCGAAGACCCGGCGCGGGATTTCTTCCCAAGCCCGGGTCTTGTGCAAGCGCTGAACTGGCCGGAAGGCGAGGGCGTGCGCGTCGACAGCCATCTGTATGAAGGCTACCGGGTACCGCCATACTATGACTCGCTGCTGGCCAAGCTGATCGTCCATGGCAGCGATCGCGCCGAGGCCCTGGCCCGCGCGCGACTGGCCGTGGAGCAGACCACGCTCACGGGCATGGCCAGCACCTTGTCTCTGCACGGCGAGTTGCTGGAGCAACCCTGGCTGCACACCGCCGACTTCCACACCGGCACTTTGGAAACCTGGCTGGCCGAGCGCCGCAGCGGAGGTGCAGCATGAACAGTCCGATTCGCTACAGCTTTGGCGCCGACGAACATCTGTTTGCCGAAGTCAGCGACAGCATGTCCCTTGAAGCCTTCTTCAAGGGCATGGCCGTCACCCGTGCGGTGGAGCGCCTGGCCCTCGATGGCGTGCTCGACGTGTGCCTGGCCAACGCTTCGTTCCAGATCCGTTTCGACCCGGACCGCATCGCCCCGGCCGATCTGCTCGAAGCGGTGAAGGGCGCCGAAGCCGAGGCCGTGGCCGAGCGCACCCTGCACACCCGGATCATCGAAATCCCGGTGCTCTACAACGATCCGTGGACCCACGAAACCCTGATGCGTTTTCGCGACCGCCACCAGGACCCGAACGCCACGGACCTGGAGTACGCCGCGCGCATCAACGGCCTGGCCGACGTCGAGGCGTTCATCGCCGCCCACAGTGGCGCGCCGTGGTTCGTTTCGATGGTGGGCTTCGTCGCGGGCCTGCCGTTCATGTTCCAGATGGTCGAGCGCGAACGCCAGTTGCAGGTGCCCAAGTACCTGCGACCCCGTACCGACACGCCGAAATTGACCCTGGGCCATGGCGGCTGCTTCGGTTGCATCTATTCGGTACGTGGCGCCGGTGGCTACCAGATGTTTGGCGTCACTCCGGCACCGATCTACGACCCGCAGCAGAACCTGGGGTACCTCAAGGAACACATGGTGTTCTTCCGTCCCGGCGACATCGTGCAGTTCAAGTCGATGGACCGCGATGCTTATGACCACGCCGTGGCCGAGGTCGAAGCCGGGCGCTTCGACCTGCGCATCCGTCCAGTAGAGTTCTCGCTCGATGCGTTTCTCGCCGACCCGATCGGCTATCCCAAGTCGCTGCAGGAGGTGCTGGCATGATCAAGGTACTCAAACCCGGTCTGGCCACCTCGGTGCAGGACCTCGGCCGCGAGGGCTACTACCACCTGGGTATCCCGCCTTCCGGGGCGCTGGACCAGTACGCCCTGAGCGCGGCCAACCAGTTGGTGGGCAACCCGGCCAATTCGGCGGCGCTGGAGTGCACCTTGCTGGGGCCGGAGCTGGAGTTTCACCAGGATGCCCTGGTGGCGGTATGCGGTGCGCAGATGACGCCGAAAGTCGATGGCGTGGACATGCACTTGGACACAGCCTTCGAAGTGAAGGCCGGACAAGTGCTGCGATTCGATTTTCCCAAGGCTGGCGCGCGGGCTTATCTGGCGGTGGCCGGCGGTATCGATGTACCGGTGGTGCTCGGCAGTCGCTCCACCTACACATTGGGGGCGTTGGGTGGTTTTCAGGGGCGCAGGCTGGTGATGGGTGATGAACTGCCGATCGGCATTGCCAGCGGCAAGGGGTGTGTCGGGGCAAGCCTGCCCATGGCGTTGCGACAGTCGCTGGGAGGGGAGATCACCCTGCGGGTGGTGCCAGGGCTGTACTACGACCGTCTGACCCTGGCGGCGGCGGACAGCTTTTTTGCCGAAGCCTGGACCGTCGGCTCGGAGGCAGATCGCATCGGCTATCGCTTCAAGGGTGGCAGCCCGCTGAGCTTCCAGCCTCGCGAGCAGCCGTTCGGCGCCGGCTCCGATCCTTCGAACATCGTCGACAGCTGCTACCCGATCGGCTCTATCCAGGTGCCTGCAGGGCTCGAGCCCATCATTCTGCACCGCGATGCAGTGTCCGGTGGCGGCTACGCGATGATCGGCACGGTGATCAGCGCCGACCTCGATCTGGTCGGCCAGATGCAACCCAACCAGAAGGCCCGCTTCGTCGCGGTGACTCTGGAAGAGGCGCTGCAAGCCCGACGTTCCTACAAGAAAAAACTCAGCTATCTGAGCAAGCTGTTCCCTTCCTGATCTGCCCGCCGTACTGCGCGGGTAAAGCCAAAAAAGGCTAGCCAACGCCGCCCCTCGGTGCGGGGGCGGCTGCCCGCGCTTCAACCTCTGACTGGCTCTGGAGTTCACGCATATGGCTGCTTTATCGCAATCGAGTCAAACCGGAAAGGACCCGGCCAATCACCCCGTTTCGACCGACGCGCGCATGGGGCGACTGTCGTTGACCATGGCCTGGTGGGCGGTGTGCAGTGCAATGTTCTATATCGTGGTCGGCGCTTCCCTGGCGCTGTCCTACGGCGCGCGCAATGCGTTGATCGGCATGCTGTTGTCGGTGATCAGCTATGGCCTGGTCAACAGCGTGCTCAGTCGCTTCGCGATGCGCAGCGGTTTGTCGGTGGCGCTGTTTTCGCGGCTGCTGTTCGGTAGCACCGGTGCGTGCCTGGCGACGCTGATCTTCTTTTCCACGGCCATTTACTACGCGGTTTTCGAGGGTTCGGTGATCGCCGTGGCGCTCAATCACCTGTATCCACAGTTGGCGTATCCGCTGGCTGCATTGCTGGTGGTGCTGTACAGCGTGCCGATGGTGATGGGCAGCGTTCAGCATTGGCTGGACAAGCTCAACGGTGTACTGCTGCCGGTGTACCTCGGCGGTCTGCTGGCGGCGGTGGGGTGGTCGATCAGTCGTTATGGCTACCAGCCGCAATGGCTGGACTTTGGCCCGGCGATTCCCGCTGCATTGGGCTGGTGGGACTGTTTCGTGGCATACATGGGGGTCTGGATCCTGATGCTGTTCACCTTCGATTACGCGCGTTTCGGCAAACCTGAGGACGCTGAGTACCATGGTCGCTGGAACTTCGGCATGCCGTTCTACATGGTGACTTTCCTGCTCAATGGCGCGGCGGGCATCTATCTGGTCAGCAGCATTCCCCACGAAGGCGCGCTGAACGAAGTGTCGGTGGTCATGGCGATCCTGCAGTTGATGGGGCTGTGGGGGCTGTTGTTCGTCTGGGCCACGCAAACCCGGATCAACACGGCCAATTACTACCTGGCGACCTTGAACATGCAGGCGTTCTTTTCCCGTTTCGGCCTGTGTGGTTCGTACCTGCTGTGGGCGCTGGCGGTTGGGCTGATCGTGTATGGCCTGATGCTCGCGGATGTATTCGCATACTTGCTCAAGGCGTTGGCCTACCAAGGCATCTTTGTAGTGGCTTGGGTCGGCGTGGCATTAGCGCAGATTCTTTTGGGTCGTCTTGACGTGGTTGCGCTCGGCGGGGAGCGCGCATGGAATGCTGTCGGCTTGACGGCCTGGTTTGGCGCCACCGCTTCGGGGCTGGCCTTGATGTTTGCCGGTGGCGGGCTGGGCAGCTTTTCTGCACCATCGACTGTAACGATTGCGTTCGCCTTGCAAGCAGGTTTGTCCAGACGAAGCCGGGTACTATCGCAGTCGATTCAGTAAGTTTTAGCCGTTACACCTCCGGGGGGGGGACGGAAAGTCGCCGAGCGGCGGTCAGGCAATTCGAAAGCAGGCGAGGAGCGGACGCAGTCGTGAAAAAACTAGCGACTGGCAGTCGAGCTTTCTAACCAGGCAGCACGAGTCATTTCCCATACTTCGACCTCCATCCGTCCAGATACGAAATCTCCTGGCCGCACGTCTACCAAGCGCATACCCTCATGTTCCGAGACCCTGCGAGATGCGTCGTTGGCAACCGCTTTGGGAACCTGCATGACCGGACGCGACAGTGTCTCGAACCAATAGGCATTGATGATCCGGCATGCCTCGCGCATGTAGCCCTTTCCCCACCACTGTGGAGCGAGCCAGAAGCCTCTGTTGTTTCCAGGCTGATCATACAAACTGATGCTACCCAGGGTGCAGCTGGCATCGTCGCGCATGCGGATCATCCAGTGCCATTCACGACCTGCTGTCATGGCAGGCAGGGCGATATCTCGGACATAGATCAGCGCCCCGTCTTCTGGATACGGCCATGGGACACGACGATCGAGGTAGCGAACCACCTCCCAGCAGGGGAACAGCTCCTGGATGATGGGCGAATCCTCTAACTGGAGGGGGGTGAGAACCAGCCGATCAGTGACAAGCGTCGGAAGACAGTCCATGACATTCGTTCCTGGGCATCCCTGTGAGATTTTGATTATCTGTACCGGGCTGGTTTGTGTCGACTGCTTCTGGCCGTTAGCTGACCTTCGCCAAGGGCAGCCATGGGGCGAAAGCGGTCACTCGCGACTGGCTGCTTTCGACCCAAAGCTGCCTCTCAGCCAACATCTTCCCACGACCACATTTTGCAAAGCCTCTAGCGTTGGCCCGGGACGCTGGCATGCAAGTCAGCGGCAATTCCCTTCGTCATCCTATGATTTTACCCCGTTCTCATTTTATGGGCGCGTCACTCGAGCTGCTTTAAGCAGAACACGAAAATCGGCACGCATAAGCCTACGTGGGCTAAGATAGAAATCTAAAATCGAGCTATAAATTGATCTGTAGGGAGTAGTTATGGCTACACATGGTTTGTTTTTTGATGCGGAAATCATCACAGCAGAAAAAATAGAACGCCCATTTCCAGCTCATGACGGTGCTAGTTTAGAGAGAGAGCTTAGATGCTTCTATGGTGAGACTGCGCATATAAAAGTTAGTTATAGAGGTCAGTTTCAAGTGGGCGTGCACACTGACATGTGTCACGGAATGTATTTTTTAGCCACCATAGGGAATGACACCTTTTACTATATTTCCAACGAACCAGGATTTAAATATTTATCTCTGGTTTTTAATAATCAAGCAATGCAAGAGCAACAGAGTATCTTGTAATATCCAGGGCGTATCATTATTTCCATACATATTCGATTCACTGCTCTTGGCCGAAAGCTGTCCCTTGCAAAACTCAGCTTTCGGCCGGAAGCGGAGGGGGTCCCTAAAAAATTTGGCGGACTCCAGAAGCCGTTGGCATGGTCATCAAAATTCAATAGGGCATATCAAGATGTACGAAGAACGGTTCATTGCTTTTGTAGATATATTGGGATTTGGCAAGCTAGTAGAGAAAAGCGCCGTCACACCTGATCTACCTAAAAAGATTCTTGATGCATTGATGGCGATGCATCCGGCACAAATCGAAGCTGAGCTGGTCACTACTGTTAATTTTGAGCTAATTCCTGCGGGGGAAGTAGAGCGGGTTCGAGAAACCGCTCGACATATGTCAACAATTCAGCAGCAACTGCACCCAGTTAGCATTAACTACTTTTCTGATAGCTTGGTATTATCTGCCCGCTCTGATGATATTATTGCGTCGCAAATGGTCCTGGATCTACTAACTAAAATTAGCGCAATGATGTGGATGTCACATAACCTATTGCTTCGCGGTGGCGTGACAGTCGGAGAGCTTGTCCACATCCAAGGTGGCCCAATGTTCGGGCCAGCAATGAATCAAGCATATTTCCTTGAATCCGAGAAGGCCAACCATCCTAGATTTTTGATCGATAAGCATTGTATCGAGCATTACAGAGCTGTTGATACATTTAGATTGTTCGAGTCGTTCATAGAAGAAGACGGTGATTACTACTATGCCTCTCTTGCGACCGCTTTCAGACATATTTTGAATGACAGTTCCCTGGTCATGTCCGGAGAAAAAGTTCTTCGTAAGTTCCGACAATCGATGCTGAAAGCGCCAGCAGAGATCGAAAAGCTGCGGGAGCAATTCAAAGACGACGACAGAGTACGCCCCAAATATGAATGGCTGGCCAAGGAGTTCGAGGCACGAATTCCTGAAGTGGATCCCCCGTATCCATGTGAAGACGGCGATTAATGGCGTCAGCTTTTGCAAAAATTTTAAGACCTCTTTTGGCCGATAGCTGTCCGTAGTCACAGGCAGCTATCAGCCAGAAGCGGACACTGACTTCGAGGGGTTTACCCACATGACACGGGTGGAGGCTCATCTCATTGGTTTAGCAGGAGCATCTGTGCCCATGGGTGCGCATCGGAAACCAAATCGGACGTTTCGAAAAATGGATCTCAGCCGCCTGTCGCGGTTTTTTAGTACGAGGACAGTTAGTACATATGCGCAGTGAAGGATCAATGCGACGGTAAGTAGGTCCTGGATGACTAGCATTCCCGCCAGAGCGCACCCAGCAAATCACTTTCACTTCATCGCTAAGATGATTATATGCCGCCAGATTGCTCTCGGAGCCATGGTGAGGTGCAGTGGCAACCACGTAACGTGATGCTTCTGTAGGCCATCGTAACCAGCTCGCAGAATAATTCTTTCCCTTCCCCAAGGGCGAATCGCCCGTAAACAAGATACTAGGTCCTAGCCAGTAGTCTTTGGAAGCCGGTGATAGAAATACCAAACATTCTTCATTAACCGGGGTGAGGCGTACCAGAAATGATAACCCAACAGGCGGGGGCAGCGGGGTAGCAAGCTCAACCGCATTGAGGGGTATGAGAAAACCTCTATCCCCCCCACCAGCACGATCCGTTCTCGCAAACTCCCCAAAATCGAACCAGCGTACTTTGACGCCGTGCCGCATGGCCTGCACAGCTATCGCGTGAATTCGCTCAGCGGTGTCGATCAAACCTAACCAGAAGGAAGCGACCGTTTTGCTAACCTTCTTTTTGGCCACCCGATACCTGATCCGACCGCGACCATTTCGAAACGCTCTGGCCGCGCGCTCCGCAGCAGGTCTGTCCTCTGGCAGTTCAGCATCCAACGGGCCAACGCTCCTTTGTTCATCTATTTGTATGAAGGGCTTTTCATAGTCATCTCCATCGGCCAACCTCTCAGCATTTTTGTAGTTATCTCTGTCAGCCAACCGCTCAGAATCTCTGTATGCATCTCTCTGACCACTGATGTAAGAGTGCATCCGCTCCTCGAACTCTTCAGGGTCTGCATCGAAAGGGGCAACGTGGATTTCCTGATCCAAGGTTTGGATGAGGTCATCCACTACGACAGCCGGGTTTTTTAATAGCACAGGCAGCGACTCTGCCCACGCCCCCGGCAACCAAAATTCCCGGACTTTTATCTTCGACCTGTCCAGCAGATCGACCAGTCCACCAGCGTGGTCATGGTCAGCATGGGTGCAGATAACAACATCTAGGCGATCCACACCGTATTTGGTCAGCTCTCCTGAGAGAAGTACGCTGCTCCTTCCACCGTCGACCAGAATCACGCGGCCTGAGCGGCGTAGTAAAAATGCGTCACCCGAAACCGGCAGCGCTACGAGCTGATCCATCAATTCCCCCAAGTCTTCCACTCAACTAAAAATCCACACAGGAAATCGCCCCTACTCATCCCCGTAGTATAATATACCTATACCACGTACTCCACTTAATCGCAGCGAGACGCTTCATGTCACAAAATAATGAGCACGATGAACTTGATTTTGAAGGCGGCCTGGATCTAATAGTACCCGGCACAAAGCAAAGGACTGAAATTCTGTTCAGGATCGGGGCCGAACTAAATAAAGAATCAGACCGTGGATGTGCTCTAGTTGCAGCCGCATATCTTGAGAATGAAATTAATGAGCTGCTCAGTAGTTTTTTTGTTAAGCAGGGCGCGAGAGCGAGAGCAGCGTTATTTGATTTCAATGGTCCGGTAGGGACATTTTCATCGAAAATCAAAATGTCGACTGCATTGGGGCTGATACCGGAAGAAATCCATAATTCGCTTGATCTTATTCGCAAAATTAGAAACGAATTCGCTCATCTCCATGAGCCACTTGACTTCGATTCGCCAAAAATCAGACAGCAGGCAATGAGTCTTCTACCGAGTTTTAATGCAGCACAAGAATCCATCCGCGAAAATTTCATATGTAAAATCCAGAGCATTGCAGCCACTATCCACCTATGTATTGCTCACACTTTCCCACGACAAGCTCCGAAATATGAGCAAGTACCAATACGCACAGATGCCAGCGAGCAGCAAATTGAGTTAGCCGCACGTCGATTGATGAAAACCACGGCACCAGACATCACATATGAACAAGCAGTAGAGATGGCGCGACTCGTCAAGGAAATTAAATAACCATGGTTCACCCCTGCTTCTAAGCGGCCTATCAACCAAGTTTAATTAGGACTGGCCACAACCAGTCCTTCCACCAAGATTACATGCGGATCAAATCAATATGGCTGAACAGCTATCGAGCAAAGCCGTGAATCGAATATCCTTTCAGGCCATATACAGGCCCTGGTGAGCTTTGGCTATCGGCCAGAAGCGGACACTCAGCAATGGCCGCTTCCGCCCCATTGATGATCCCTATGGACAGGACTTTAGACAACCTGTAGCGGCCATTGACCAATCGCGCAAAACGGCCATTTAAGGGACCTACGAAAACAGCGACGATTCATTTTTCCGACTCCTCTTGAGCACCGAGACTTCGATACCTTTGCTTACCCCACACTGTAGGGTCTGGCGTCACCTCAATCACCGTCGCCGGTGGCCGATTGATACGAAAGCCGGGCTCCATTTTTTCACGCATTTCCAAGTACTGCCCCAGGAAGGCGTCGTACGCCAAGCGGGGGGCGTATTGCACACTTCCGTTCTGATCCACTGCTTCACCGTGGTAGAAGAAGTCCACCCCCTGGGCAAGAGGCAAGGACAGGCTGGCGATAGGTTTGTAGTCGCCTTCATAGAGCGTGAGACGCAGCTTTGCCTTTATCCCATACAACAGGCCCATCTGTTCGGCAAACCAATTGATATACATATCGCCGTTGATGCGCACAGGTTTGATTGCGGGCACTGTATAGGCGGTGTCTAGATCATGATTCTTGCGAAGGCGGCTAGCCATGCCATGGAGTTCCAACCCTTCACCAAGTCTGATTTCCACCTGCTCCCCGGGCTCGATCTTGATTGGCTTGTTAACTGAGAGCGCAGGCCACAAAAGGTTTTTGCCACCATATGAGCCACCGCCTTTCGATAGATTTCTCGCCTGAACTATCTCCCATTTGGCTGCTGTCAGGACGATTATGGCTGATGTGATATTTGTCGCGCGTACCGATAAGTAGACCTGCTCATTTACAGACTTTTTGTCCCCGCTCGGTTGTCCGAACATGGGCGTTGGGCTGAACCAAGCGTCTGACACGAAGAGCCTACGGCCACGACTCGAGGCAGTGATGTCGGAGAGGCGCTCTAATGCTTCTTTGGTGATCCCTATGCAGTAGCTAGTCACCGATGCCCCTGCGCCAGTGACGATCGCCGAGCAAGGATCTGTCGTCTGCATGTTCGGTGATCCTGCGATACCCAGCTGGGGCAGCGATAGCACCGCAAGCATCACTATCGAGCGGTAACTTCTTTGCGTCATCATGGGCGGGTATCGACTGTGGCTTTCACAACAGCACCTTGTCCGGTCACGATCGGCGAGGCAGCGCCGTGGGTGGAGAAGCCGTCTCTCCTAGAGGCTTGCGCAGAGGTCGGATTAGTAGGCCCTGTGACATGCACTTCCACTTGTGCATCAGGCGCAGTGACGATGGGAGAGGCATCTGTATAGGTGGCAATAGGCGGGGTCGGATATTCGGCCGGCTGGAGTGTCACGCCTATCCGATCGGCCTGTGCCTCGACCTTGAGCCCGCGATTCTGGATTACTGCCGCGCTGCCCAATGCTCCGATCACAATAATCAGTGTGAGCGCCATTATGTTGCGGATGCGGTTGCTGTTTGCGGGGGTGTTTTGCGAGAAGTTGTTCGAGTCCAAAGGCATTCTTCCTTATTCGCATTGCGAGCTGCTGTACTCCTAGGGGATATGGTGCCTCAGAACGAAGTCGAAAGTCATGAATCGCGTCTGTTTGCGTAGGTCCCTCAAATGGCCGTTTTGAGCGACTGGTCAATGGCAGCTCTTGTCCGGCTGAAACTCTTGGCGACCGGCAGCTATGGGTCGGAAGCGGCCAGTCACGAAATGCCAGTAACGACCCATAGTCGGCCTCCACCGCACTGTCTGAAAACGGGCAAAAGCAAAAATTCGGAGTGCCTGGTCCTGGAGCGGCCTTGCACTTGTATCAGCCAATCACCGGCGCATGTTCGGCCATCAATTCGGTTATCCAGTCGATAAACACCCGCACCTTGGCGCTGACATGGCGATTCGGCGGGAAGGCCAGGTACATCGGCATTGGCGACATGTGCCAGTCTTCGAACAGTGGCAGCAGTTCGCCGCTGATCAGGTGCGGTTTGGCCATGTACTGCGGCAGCCAGAGCATCCCGAGGCCAGCCAGGCCGGCGGCAAGGTACGCATTGCCGTCATCGACTGTCAGTTGCGGGCGCGCCTGGACCTCCAAGCGTTCATCACCTCGGTGCATCGCATAGGGCAAGGTTTTGCCTGTGCGAAACCAGAGAAAGCCGACGGTTTTGTGCTGGCCTTCCTCCAGCTCAAGGGGGTGAACCGGCGTCCCGAAGCGCTGCAGATAGCCGGGCGTGGCATAGATGCCGAGTTTCAGATCGCCCACATGCCTTGCCACCAAGGACTGGTCGGTGATCTCGCCGCCACGCACCACGCAGTCAATGTTTTCACCGATGATGTCGACGATGCGATCGCTCACGCCCACCGTCAGCTGGATTTCCGGATAACGTGCAAAGAACCCCGGCAAGGCGGGTATGAGCAGCATTCGCGCCAGCGGGCTGGGTACATCAACCCGCAGCCGGCCGCGCGGCGCCATCGACGCGCTGGACAAGCTGGTCTCGGCGTCGTCCATGTCTGCCAGTAACCGGACGACGCGTTCGTAGTAGGCCGCGCCGTCGGCGGTGACATTGACCTTGCGTGTGGTGCGGTTGAGCAGGCGCACGCGCAGCCTTGCTTCCAACTGCTGAATGAGCTGCGTCACGGTGGTCTTGCTCATGTGCAGGGTGGCGGCCGCCTTGGTGAAACTGCCGGTCTCCACCACCCGGGCAAACGCCTGCATTGCATCGAATCGGTCCATTCCACGCCTCGTTCGCCCCTGGATTGTTTGGAGTATACAAACAGTCCTGGCCAGCGCTGCCCGTTTATCCAGGCAGGTGGCGTTTTTTATAGTGGCCTCACCGTAAACAGCGGGCCGCGATGGCCCAAAACGAGGTAGGCCATGTCCAGCAAACGTGATGTCGTTTTCCCGCCAGATCGCCATGCTTTGTACGAGTTGCACCGCTACTCACCAGCGATTCGCTCCAATGGTTTTCTGTTCGTATCCGGTCAGGTCGGCAGCCGCAAGGATGGTTCGGCCGAGCCTGACCTCGCGGCTCAGGTTCGTTTGGCCTTTGCCAACCTCAACGCGATCCTGGCCGAGGCGGGCGGGAGTTTCGAGGATGTAGTTGATACGACCATCTTCATGGTCGACCCCGACTCGAAATTCGAAACCATCTGGGAGGTGGCAGCCGAGTATTGGGGCGAAGCACCTTATCCCACGGTGACCGCTATCGGCGTGACCTGGCTGTCCGGTTTCGATTTCGAGATCAAGGTGATTGCGAAACTGCCGCAATAGTAATGGGGTAGGGGAGCATGTTCATAGCGCGTCCTACAGGCATGAATAAGATGTTCCCTAGTTCGAGTAGTCTGGTTCCGAAGCATGCGTTGACCACTGTTGCGCCCCCGAAGTGGCGGCTAGTCTCGCTGGGTCGTATCAACGGCCGGGTCTGCAAGCCTGCGCGGTATTACGATGGTGCTCACCATGAGCCTCGGCGTTGAGTCGTGGGTCCCGCTTTATGGTGGCTGCGTGCGGGTGACCTTTTGGTCAGCCGGGTTTTCGCCTCGTAATGCCCCGGTCTTGCAGGCCTGTACGTAGCTGCCATCTTTCACTGTCCGCCGAATTCCCTCTCCTTAAAGACGCCCCGCACCTGCCTGGAAGGCGCCACCAAAGGTACGCGGCTGTTCCGCGTAGAGCCTGGCAACTGTGCGAACCACGCCATGGAGCAGGCCTCCGTGCTGCTCGACAGCGCCCGCCGGGCGTCTTTCATCGGCGTGATGGACAACGAACCGGTGCTGGTCTGGGCATCGCACTACCTGAGCGATATGGCCAAGGCATTGATGGATGATGCGCATATGGGGATTTTGAAGAAGGTGTGACACAGACAGGGGAGGCACGCGCAGGGCCGCCCCGACTTGCGCCTGTCAGAAACGCCCCCTGAGTAAAAAAGAGGCGGATTTTTCCTCGCCAGAGTTTGGAATGGCTATCAGTCCATATCCGAGAATCGCCGCCGCGTCAGGAACAGCACCACGCCTAGCGGCACAGCCAGTAGCGCCAGCAGCTCCAGGTCAAAGCCCAACACCTGTTGCTGGTCGACTTTGAAGATGCCGACCAAGCCTGCGGCTAACAGCGTCAGGCCCAGCCACTTGCGTAAGGGGGATGGTCTCAGAAACTGAACGAGGAGTGCGCCCAGTACCAGAAGGATGGCAGCTTGCATGATGTAAGGCATGTACCGCTCCTCAGACCTTGATGACCAACGTCACGCCAGAACGCTGCGGGCCAATCCCGCCATGAACCTCTCTCGATGCACTTTCCATAAGGGTAATTTGCGAGAGATTGAAGACGATCCCTTCATCGGTTCTGTACTGAGTGGTCCTCTCAAGCTTCATGCGCGTGTCCATTCGTGCAAAAGAGAGGATGTTCTACTAGCGATGGCGTAGATGCAAACTGTCTCTCGGATAGCTGGGTAATGGGGTAGGGAGCAAGCTCGTATCGCGTCCTCCAGGCATGAATAAGATTTTCCCTATTTCAAGTAGGCCGTTTCCGAAGAATGCTTTGGCCACTGTTGCGCCCTCGAAGTGGCGGCTAGTCTCGCTGGGTCGTTGCCAAATCAACGGCCGGGCCTGCAAGCCCGTCTGAACATCGAACTGTACTCACCCTCGAGTCGCTGGCGTTTTCCAGTGGTTGTGCTCAATGGTGGCTACGTGTGGTTGGCCCTCGGGCCGGCCGGGTTATCGCTCGATGTTCCCCGGACTTGCAGACCCGCACGTAGCCGCCACCCATCCTCCTGCAGGTGAATGTGTGTCTGGTTGATCATTCATGAACGTCGAGTACGAAGTCATGTTGAAGATCGTCCCGGATCCACCACCGTCCTCCGAATCCCCCCACCTCCTTGAAGACACTCTGGTCCAGGCTACCGAGTACGTCATGTGTGCGTTCGCCGTCGCCTATCAGTCGTTTTGACGGATGATGCACATATGGGAATGTAGTAAAGGCCTCCAGGTGTCCGCCGCAAATCTTGCAGCGCTCGATCTAACAGGTGCAGATGCCTTCGTGGCGAACACCTTGAAAAGCCCGGCGCTTACGTCCCTGCACCCATCAGAAACTCCCCTTGAGCGTCACCATGAAGTTGCGCGGCTCACCGTAGTAGTTGCCCCAGCCAGTGGCCCCGACAGTCGAGTAATAGCGCTTGTCCAGCAGGTTGTTGCCGTTCAGCGCCAGGCTCCAGTGGTCGTCCAGGCGGTACTGCACGCGGCCGCTCCACAGCGAGTAGCCCGCTTGCTCGATGCTCAGGTTGCCCTGGCGGCGGAAGTTCTCGCTCTGGCTGGAAACCCCGGCCCCCACGGTCCAGCGGTCGAGCGCGCCGGCGAGCTGGTAATCGCCCCAGACCTTGAGCATGTGCCGGGGGATGAAGCTGGACGTGAAGTTGAGCTCGGTCGGCTCGGTCTGGTTGATGGTGTTCAGGTACTTGGTCTGGGTGTAGGTGTAGCCCGCCAGCAGTTGCAGGCGCTCGATGGGCGAGCCGCTGACTTCGGCCTCGAAGCCCTGGGCGCGCACCTTGCCGCTGTCGGTGTAGCAGTACTGGTCGCCCGAGCCCTTGCAGGTGTCGACGAAGTCGGTTTCGGCGCGGTGTTCCTCGATGGTGCGGAACAGGTTGAAGGCGGTGTTGAGCGCGCCGCCGAACAGTTCACCCTTGATGCCCAGCTCGTAGTTGGCGCCGGTCTTCGGTTGCAGGGCCTGGCCCTGGGCGTTCACCAGGTTGCTCTGCGGCTGGAAGATATCGGCGTAGCTGGCGTAGGCGGTCCATTCATCGTTGAGGTCATAGAGCACTGCGGCGAAGGGCGTGACCTGGCCGTTCTCCTGGCTGCGGTTATGCACCCAGTAGTCCCAGGCCTGGGTGTAGGAATCGCTTTTGTTGCGGTACCAGCTAACCCGCGTGCCGAGCACCAGGGTCAGCGGCTCGGCCAGTTTCAGGCGCAGGGTGGCGTAGGTGCCGTACTGGGTGGTGGTGGAATCCGTGGGAACGCTGCCGCCACGACTGGGGGCGGCCAGGAACGCGTCCTTGGACGGGTGCGGGAAGGCCGGCGACGGGTCGAACGGATTCTGGGTGCCGCCCAGGCCTCTCAGGGCGAAGTAGTCGTGGGTCTGCTGGCGGCTGGCGTTGGCGCCGACGATCAACTCGTGCTCAAGACCGAATGCCTCGAACTTGCCGTCGAGGTAGCTATCGAAGCCGTAGTCGTCCTGATCGTAGTCGAATCGCCCGGCGTAGCGGCCGATGGCGGCACTGCCGGCACCGACCGGCACCGCGCCCTCGGCGTAGCCGTACTCGATGTTCTGGTTGTTGTGGGTATAGACCGAGGCGAAGTTCAGACTCCAGTCGTCGTTGAAGCGGTGCTTGAGGTCGGCGAAACCGGTGGTGCGCTGGCTTTGCTGGTCGTTCCAGCTGGCGCCCAGGCAGGTGGAGCGCGACAGCTTCAGGTCGCTGCCATCAGCATAGCGGGGCAGGCCGTGGTAGCAGGGCGAGGCATCGACGTCCTCATAGGCCAGGCCGACGCCCAGGGTAGTGTCAGGTGTCACGTCCCAGTCCAGGGCGCCGTACAGCACCTGGTCCTGGCGCTTGGCATTGTCGTAGAAGTACTGGCGATCCTGCAGGGTGGCCACGGCGCGGCCGCGCACGGTCCCTGATTCGTTCAGGGGGCCGCCCACGTCCACCTGGCCGCGGTAGTTGTCCCAGGTGCCGGCGGACAGGGTCAGTGTGGTCTGGGCCTTGTCCTGGCCACGTTTGCGCACGAAGTTGACGCCGCCTGCCGATGAGCCGGAACCTTTCATCATGCCGGCCGCGCCCTTGAGGATCTCGACCCGGTCGTAGAAGGCCATGTCGCTGGAGAAGCTGTTGGCCTGCACATAGTTGCCGCCCACGTCCAGCGGTACGCCGTCGTACTGGTACTGGCCGTCGAGGTTGAAGCCACGGGAGTAGAAGTACTTGCCGCCCATGGGCGAGTCGTAGACGGTGATGCCGGGAGTTTTGTCGAGCACCTGTTCCAGGGTGTTGAGGTTCTGGTCGTCGAGCATCTTGCGGGTCATGACGGTGACCGACTGCGGCGTCTCCTTGAGGGTGTGCACGCCTTTGCCGATGGTCACCGCCCGCGCTGCATAGGACTGGGTGCCCTCGCTTGTGGCGTCGAGGCGGTTGGCGTCGATGGTCAACGGCCCCAGCTCCATCGCGGGGCCACTATCAGCCGGGATCAGCACATAGCCGCCATTGCCCTGGCGTTGGGCTTGCAGCCCGCTGCTGCCGAGCAGGCGCAGCAGGCCTTCCTCGACGCTGTAGCTGCCGTCGAGCCCGGGGGTGGAGAGATGGCGGGTCTGCTCGGTGTCGAACGAAATGGTCACCCCCGCCTGCACGCCGAACTGGGTGATGGCGTTGCCCAGGGGGCCGGCTGCGATGTGGTAGGCGGTCTGGCTGACGGCCAGGGCGTCGACCGGCGCGAACATCAGGCCAGGCGCGGTGGCGAGGGACAGGCCGAGGGTGAACCGGTGGATGGCGTGGCGCAGGCGGGTGCTGGGCTGGAGCAGGGGCATTGGGTGATCCTTGCGTGTCATGGCGGAAAGTCGCTGTCGTCGCGGCTTGTGTCATGGACGGACGAGAATCGAAATCAGCAAGATTGCGAAAAACTTTTTTTGGCGCCGGGCTCAGGCAGGTTCGACGTTGACCCAGTAACGGCTCAGGTAGCGCACCCTCACGGGCAGGGATTTCGGCAGGTTCGCCAGGGCGATATCGGTATCATCAATGGCGAACGAGCCGGAAATGCGCATGCCTTGGACGGACGGCGCGCAACGCAGTACGCCCGGGCGGTAGCGGCCCAGTTCGGCGATGAAATCGCCCAGGCGCCAATCGTTCACGCTGAGCATGCCCTGGACCCAGGCCGCGGAATCGGCGGGCAGGGCTTGTGCGCGGCCGATCGCGTCGCGGTCAAAGCCTGCCTGTTGGCCGGCGTCCAGGCGCAACACCTGGTCGAGGTGGCGTTGCGGGCGTATCTCGACGGCGGACTGCAACACGCCGACCTGTGTCTGCTGCGCTGCTTGGCGCACGCTGAATTGCGTGCCCAGCGCACGCACGCTGCCGTTGTCGGTGTGCACGATGAACGGGCGGCGGGCGGCGTCGCTGGCGGTGCTGATCAGGATCTCGCCGCGATACAACTGGATCGCCCGCACCTGGGCGTCGAAGCGCACGTCGAGTGCGGTGTCGACGTTCAGCTCCAGCTGCGAACCGTCGTCCAGGCGCAGCGAGCGCCGTTCACCGCTGCCGGTGCGCTGCTGGGCGAGCAGGGCGCGATAGGGCACCTGCTCGCTGGCCAACCAGGTACCGCCACCGACCGCCAGTAGCAGGCCCAGCACCTTGAGCACCTCGCGGCGCTGCGCCTGGGCCGCGCCCAGGCCTGACAGCGCAGCCTGGCGCGGTACCGTTGACCACTGGTGTTGGAGTTTCTCCACCCGGGCCCAGGCTTCGGCATGCGCGGGGCTTGCGGCCAGCCAATCGCGCCAGGCCTGGGTCCGTGCTGGGTCGGCATCACCGTCATTGAGTTGCACGTACCAGGTCGCGGCCGCCTCGAGGGTCTTCAGGTCCACTGGCCGGCCCTCAATTGTCGACCACCAGCAGGCAGCGGGTCATGGCCCGGATCAGGTGGTTCTTGACTGTGGTGATCGATACATCGAAGCGTTCGGCGACTGCCGCGTAGGTCAGCCCTTCCAGTTGCACCGCGAGGAAGATGTCACGGGTCCTGGGGCCCAGTTCGTCGAGCAGTGCATCGACCGCTACCAGCATTTCGATGATCGACAGGCGCGTCTCCGGCGACACTTCGACCGGCTCCGGGCGCAGGGCCAGGGCCTGCAGGTAGGCCTGCTCGATGGCGCGGCGCCTGACTTTGTCGATCAGCAGCGCGCGGGCAATGGCGCTGAGGTAGCTGCGCGCCTCGCGAATGGGGCCCTGGTTGCGGGCAGTCATCACCCGCAGGAAGGTGTCGTGGGCCAGGTCGGACGCATCGGCGGCATTGCCCAGGCGTGCGCGCAGCCAGCTTTTCAGCCAGCCGTTGTTTTCGCAGTACAGCTGGTGAAGCGCCGAGCGGTCGAGCGTCGACATAGAGCGGGATCCACGATGTAAATGGTAATTGCTCGCATTGTCTCGGGGTGGCGGGGGGATTGCAAGACTCGGCTGATTACTCTCTCCGGACCAAGTCGTGCACCCGGCTTGGTTTCTGCGGACCAGGCAATTGGTCGCCTTGCTCGAGTTCATGGCGTCATGGCGACCGCTTGTTCAGACGTTCAGGGTCAGCGACCAACTGTGCTGCAGAACCTGCGACAGATCGCGGGTCAGCTCATCAAGGGCCTCCTCGGCGACATGTCCTTTCAGCATCAGCCTGAACTGGTCATTCAGAATCTTGCCCTGGCTACTGAGCTTCTCCTTGGAGTGATCTACGAGGCCGAAGCGGTAAGGCGTCCAGCCATGAGACATCCGGCTCAGATTGTTCGCGGTTCGCTTGACCAGGTTTTCTTTTGTGACTGCCATGCCGGGTGAGTATCGATATAGCTGCGTACCCTCCTTGATGGTCGCGGCTTCAACAACCCGCCCTATGATTGCCAGGATAAAATCGTTGGCGCCGTCTTGCAGCTTTTCATCCTCCGCCAGCATGGACGAGATGATGTTGTTCAGGTCCTTTTCGTTTTGATGCATTTCTATCTTCCGGGATGATCTGGGGCTATTGCACTGTAAAGGGAGCCAGTGGCCCCGGCCAGGGCGGATACGCGCATTTGACTGACAATGCGATTCTACCGTTGCGGTCAGTGCCTGCGCTGTCAGCTAATGAAAATGATCCTGGACACCAGCTCCGCACTGTTCTTCGCCTGCAACTTCTTCATCAACCGCGCCCGATGCACTTCCACCGTCCGATGGGATATCCCCAGCTGCCGCGCCACTTCCTTGCAGGTCAGGCCGTTCACGATATGCGACGAAATCTGCCGCTCACGCGGCGTCAGTTGCACCGCGGGCGCCGGCTGCCGGTCGAGCCGTTCGAAATGCCAGATCATCAGCTTGAACGGATCCTCCGCCGTTAGCGTAAAGCCCTGGGCCCGGGCCCAGAACACCTCTCCGCTGCGGTGCTGCATGAAACGCTCGTCTGAATAGAAAGCGCCCAGACCGTTGCGCAGCCAGTGCTCGCTGCGCTCGCCAATGCTCTGGTAGTCAGCCTGGGAAGGGTAGAGCAGCAGGGTCAGGTGCCCGCGCAGCTCCTCGCGGGTGTAGCCGAACAGCCGGGCGAAGGCCTCGTTGCAGTCGAGCATGCGCCGGTGGCCGGTGATCAGTTGCGGCGCGGGTGACACCTGGAACGCCAGGCGCTCGAGGTCCGGGGAGGCGTGGGTGGGTACGGTCATCAGGCTTCCTGCCTCGGTGCTTATGGTCATGCCCCGTAAGGCTCACTACTTACTCGTGTACGTAGTTGCCCCAACTAGCGTGGGATTCGGGTGCTGACACATTGTATGCAATACCCGCTTCAAGGACAGAAGAAAACACCATGTTCCACGATTCCGTCGCCATCGTCGCCGCCGCGCACAGCCCTTTCGGTCGTTTGGATGGCCTGAACCTCGAAGACCTGATCGTCCAGGTCACCCGCGATGCCTTGCAGGATGCAGGCATCGACGCCGCCGAGATCGACGCGCTGTTTCTCGGCCACTTCAACTCGGGCCTGGTGGCCGACGGCTTCCCCGCATCGTTGATGCTGCAGGCCGACCCGCAACTGCGCTTCAAACCCGCCACCCGCTGCGAAAACGCCTGTGCCTCGGGCTCGGCGGCGATCCAGGCCGGGATCAACGCGATCCGCAGCGGCGCCGCCGAGCTGGTGCTGGTGGTCGGCGCGGAGAAGATGACTGGCAACAGCACGGTCGAGGTCACCCGGGCGCTGGCCGGTGCCGGTTACCAGAACGCCTTGCAGGAGGCCGGCCTGAGTTTTGCCCAGCTGTTCGGCCAGGTCGCCCAGCAATACACCGAGCGCTACCACAGCCCATTGGCATCGATGGCGGCGATCGCGGTGAAGAACCACGCCAATGCCATGGCCAACCCGCTGGCGCAGATGCACCGGGTGATGGACTTCGAGCACTGCAACCAGGTGTCGCCGAGCAACCCGCTGATCGCGGCGCCCCTGCGCCTGACCGACTGCTCGCTGATCAGTGATGGTGCTGCGGCGATCATCCTGGCTTCGCCTGCCCGCGCCCGCTCGATGCGGCGCCAGGTGGCGATCCGCTCGATGGTTCAGGTCAATGATTTCCTGCCGTTGTCGCGCCGCGACATGCTGGCTTTCGAGGGGCCGCAGCGGGCCATTCACGGGGCGCTGCGCGAGGCAGGGGTGACCCTCAACGACCTGAGTTTTGCCGAGGTGCACGACTGCTTCACCATCGCCGAACTGCTGATCTACGAAGCCATGGGCCTGGCGCCCCGTGGCGAGGGGCATCGCGCCCTGGACGACGGCATCGTGCGCCAGGGTGGGCGCTTGCCGGTGAATCTGTCCGGCGGGCTCAAGGCCAAGGGGCATCCGGTGGGGGCCACCGGGGTGTCGATGCATGCCCTGGGCTTCGCCCAGCTGACCGGCAAGCCCATCGGCCTGGGCGTGCCCAATGCCGAGTTCGGCCTGCTGTTCAACATGGGCGGCATGGCGGTGGCCAACTACGCCAGTGTGCTGCAAGCCGTCAGGGTCTGAGCCATGAACATCGCCCATTGGTTGCAGGATGCGGCCCTGCGCTGGCCTGAGCGGCCGGCGTTGTTCGAGGGGCCGCGGCAGATCGCCGACTACCGGATGTTTGCCACCCAGGTGCGGGCACGGGCGCTGGAGCTGCGTCACGTGCACGGCATCGAACCGGGCGAGCGGGTGGCGCTGCTGATGAAGAACAGCTGCGACTACCTGCAACTGCTCTACGCGATCTGGTGGTGCGGGGCTGTGGCGGTGCCGATCAACCACAAGCTGCACGCCCTGGAGGCCGCGTGGATCGCCGGCAATGCCGGGGCGCGGCTGATCTTCACCGACGAGGGCCAGCTGCTCGCCGACCTGGCATTGCCGAACGGTTGCCGCGAGCTGGCCACGCCTGCCCGGCGCATGCCGGGGTTGCCGGCCAGCGATGAGCTGCAGGCGCCGCACCCACGCCTGGACAGCGACCTGGCCTGGCTGTTCTACACCTCCGGCACCACCGGGCGTTCCAAGGGGGTGATGCTGTCCCATGGCAACCTGGTGGCCATGTCGCTGTGCTATTCGCTGGACGTCGACCCGGTAGCCGCCGAAGACGCCGTGGTCTATGCCGCGCCGATGTCCCACGGCGCAGGGCTGTACAACTTCATCCACGTGCGCTGCGGCGCCCGGCACGTGGTGCCCCTGTCCCGGGGCTTCCAGGCGACGGAGCTGTTCACCCTGGCGCGATCGCTGGGGCAGGTCAGCCTGTTCGCCGCGCCGACCATGGTCAAGCGCATGGTCGAGCAGGCGCGCGAGCAAGGCTATGCCGGCGAAGGCATCAAGACCATCGTCTACGGCGGCGGCCCGATGTACCTGGCGGACCTGGTGGATGCCCTGGATACCTTCGGCCCGCGCCTGGTGCAGATCTACGGCCAGGGCGAATGCCCGATGACCATCAGTGCGTTGTCCCGCGAGGCCATCGCCGACCGTGGCAACCCGGGCTGGCCGGCCATCGCCGCTTCCGTTGGCCGCGCCCAGGCCTGCGTGGAGGTGCGCGTGGTCGATGGCGCGGGCCGGGAGACGGCGGCTGGCGAGGCAGGGGAGATCGTCGTGCGCGGCCCGGTGGTGATGCAGGGTTACTGGGACAATCCCCAGGCCACCGCGGCGGCCCTGGTGGATGGCTGGCTGCACACCGGCGATATCGGCTTTCTCGACGGCCAGGGCTACCTGTCGCTGACGGACCGCAGCAAGGACGTGATCATTTCCGGGGGCAGCAACATCTATCCCCGCGAGGTCGAGGAAGTGCTGATCCAGCACCCCGAAGTGTTCGAGGCCTGCGTGGTGGGTGAAGCCGACCCCGAGTGGGGCGAGTCGGTGGTGGCCTTCGTCGTGCCGCGCACGGCAGGCAGCCTCGATGCGCGGACGCTCAATGAGTGGTTCCTGGCGCGCATGGCCTCGTTCAAGAAACCGAAGAAGTACCTGTTCTGCGCCGAGCTGCCGAAAAACAGCTATGGCAAGATTCTCAAGACCCAGTTGCGCCAATGGCTGCTGGACCCGGACGGGTCGCTCGGCAGCGCTTGAGCCGCGACATTTCATGGAAAGCGACACGACAGGAGTTACCCGCATGGGCATGTCACCCGCCAACACCCAGCGCCAGCGGCACCGGGCTTTCATCGGCGCCACCACCGGCCACCTGATCGAGTGGTACGACTATGGTGTCTACGGTTTCCTGGCCTTGTATATCGGCAAGGCCTTCTTCGTTTCCGACGACCCCACCAGCAGCCTGCTGGCGAGCTTCGCGGCCTTCGCCCTGAGCTTCTTCATCCGCCCGCTGGGCGGGCTGTTCTTCGGCCCGCTGGCGGACAAGATCGGCCGCCGTCGCACGCTGATCACGGTGCTGGTGATGATGGCAGGCTCCACCTTCCTGCTCGGCCTGCTGCCGACCTACGCCAGCATCGGCATCGCAGCGCCAGTGCTGCTGGTGCTGATCCGCTGTGTGCAGGGCTTCTCCGCCGGCGGCGAGATCGGCACCATCACCAGCTTCATCTCCGAATACGCCGGCCCCGGCCGTCGGGGCTTCGCCACCTGCTGGCTGATGGTCACGGCGGTGCTCGGGTTGCTGTTGGGCGGCGCGGTGGCCAATGGTATGACCTGGGCCTTGGGCGCCGAGCTGATGCAGGACTGGGGCTGGCGGATTCCGTTCCTGATTGCCGGCCCTCTGGGCTTCATCTCGCTGTATATTCGCCTCAAGCTCGAGGACAGCCCGGAGTTCCTCGCCCTGGTGGAGGCCGGGCAGACCTCCAAGGCGCCGCTGCGCGAGGTGTGGCAGTGGAAGCGCTCGATTGCCCTGGTGTTCTTCATCATCACCTTGCACAGCTCGATCTTCTACCTGGTGCTGACTTTCGCCTCGACCTACATGTCCAACACGCTGAAATTCGACAGCGGCACCACCTTGCTCTATGTGTTCGTCGCCAGCCTGTCGGCGGCGCTGGTGATGCCGTTTGGCGGCGCCTTCACCGATCGCTACGGGCGCAAGCCGTTCCTGATGGTGATCGGCACGTTGGCGACCCTGGCCATGTACTGGTTCTTCAAGACCGCGCCGGGCGCTACGCCGGCGACCCTGTTCTGGCCGCTGATGGCGGTGGCGATCCTGTTCGGGCTGTATGCGTCGTCGACCTACGCGCTGATGAGCGAGCTGCTGCCGACGCGCATCCGCTCCACCGGCATCGCCATGGCCTACAACATTCCGGTGGCGGTATTCGGCGGCAGCGCGCCGCTGATCTCCACCTGGCTGATCAAGGTGACCGGGGATATTACCGCGCCGTGGTACTTCTACGTGGGCACCGGCGTGGCGTCGCTGCTGGCGCTGGTGGTGCTGCGCCAGGAGGACTTCGTGGCGTGCAACCGTGCACCGACGCAAGAACGGCCGGTGGGGACGGTACTGGCGGATTCTCAGGCTTGATGTAGCACGGGGATATCAGGCGCAGCGCCATTTCCGGAGCGGGGCGGCATTCTGTTACAGTCGCCGCCTCATGTAATCGGCCCGAGGATGTACAAGGATGTCGCTGCACGATTGGTTCGGATTTGTCGTTGTCTCGATGGTGGTGACCTTGTCGCCAGGCCCGGGTGTCATCATGGCGTTGTCCAACTCGCTGTCCCACGGGCCGAAGCGGGCGATGCTCGGCTCGCTGGGCAACGCGCTCGGGCTGCTGGTGGTGTCCACCGCCACCAGTGCGGGCCTCGGGGTATTGCTGCAGACTTCGGCCACGGCTTTCCTGCTGCTCAAGGTGCTCGGCGCGAGTTACCTGATCTACCTGGGGATCAAGCAGTGGAAGAGCCGTACCAGCGCCTTTGACCTGCTGGAGCAGCCGGTCAAGGCCAGCGCCAGCAATCGGCGGCTGCTGCTCAATGGCGTGGCAGTCGCGCTGACCAACCCGAAGGCGATCCTGTTCTTCGCCGCCTTCCTGCCGCAGTTCATGCGCACCGGCCACGGCGCCGATGGCCAGCTCGGCCTTTTGGTAGTCACCTTTGCCCTGTGCTCGATACTGTCCCACGCTTTCTATGTCACCCTGGCCCAAGCCTTGAAACGCCAGCTGGCTGCGCCGAACCGTGCGCGCCTGATGAATCGCCTGTTCGGCGTGTCGTTCATGACGCTGGGGGCCAGCCTGTTCACCGTTCAGGCCAAGACCGCCTGAGCACAAAGTTTTCCGATAGGTATATTCCCATGGCACAAGCCACCGACCAGGCCTTTTACGACCGCGCCGATGCGCATGTGGAACTGGCTAACCAGCAGATCGAAAAGCTCGAGGACCTCGGCAAGGTCAGCGCTTCGATGACCTTCGCCGCCAGCCGCTTCAATGCCTGGATGGCGGCACGCAGTTTCAAGTCCGCGGCGGAGATGGCGGCAGCGCGCGAGGAATTGTTGAAGTATTTCAGCGAGCAGTACCGGATGATGCTCGAGGACAACCTCGACGAACATATCCAGCACTTCGACCGCTATGTGCTGGGCAAGGACGGCTGAGCCAGCACCCGCAGGCGTTGTGAAGGCGGCGCTAGCGCCTGGCCAGCAGGATGTCTTCGAAAAACGCTCCCACCGGTTCTGTGGGATGGCACAGCTGAATTTCCAGCACCCAGACCATCTCCCCCGGCACGATCGGTAGATCGGCCAGCTTATCCTGCCCGAACAGGGCATGGGGGAAGTCGGTAATGCGGTGCCCGGCCAAGTTGCGCTCCAGCCGCCAACCCTTTGCCGCGGCGCTGCGCTCGGCGACGTCATACAGTTCGCGGCCGGTCAGTCCTGTGTGCCAGGCCTGGCGCGTTTCCTCGAACACCTCGTGCAAGGCCGTGACGCAGGCCAGATGCAGGGGATGCTTGCCAAACACAAAGGTGTCGCCATAGTCGCCTTCATAGCCGTCCCACACAGGGCCGAGGTCGACCACGGCGATATCACTGGCGCGCAGCCGGCGCTGCGGGTCAATCCCCTGGCGTGGTGTGCGTACGGTGTCGTCGCCAAAGCGGATGTAGGTCGGGTGCCAGGTGTGCGAGGCGCCCATGGCCTGCAAGGTCTGCTCGGCCATCGCCAGGGCCTGGGCGGTGGTCATGCCGATTTTCAATTGACTGGCAATCGCCGCCAGCGCTCTTACCGTCTGCTCGCGGGCGGCCAGCATGCCATCGAGCGAATAGCGCGGGCCTACCTGTTCCCAGTACGGATCCAGTGCGTTTGGCGCCGCCGCGGTGCCGCTGGGGACAAACGCCTCGGCGATGAACCGATGCGTCTGAACCCCCGCAGCCAGGCACTGTTGGCGGGCCTCGCGGATCATCGCCGCGTTACCGCAGGCATAGACCTGTGTGTCCCCCCAGGGATGTCCCTGGGCCAGCGCCACCTGGTGAACGCGCGCGCGCGCCGACAGTACCGGGTGCCACTGAAACCGAGGGTGCTCCAGGCCGGCCTGGTCGAGAAAGCCACGGTCATAGAAGTCGTCCGGCGTTGAACCGCCCCAGTACAGTGAAACCTCGGCCTTGCGCGCCAGAGCGGTCAGCAGCAAGGGCTTGATGCCGGCGTAACCGGTCCCGGTGGCGAACAGCACCATTGGCCGTTCATTTTCATGCTGCCAAGTGCAGGCACCTGTCGGGCCCTCGAGCTTCACCGTGTCGCCCCTGCGCAACGTGGGCAGCAGACGCTCGGAAAACAGGCCGCCACTGACCTTGCGGATATGGAACACCATGCGTCCTTGATCGTGCGCCGGCAGGTTGGCGATGGAGAAGCAGCGGCTGTCGCCGTTGTCGAGACACAACCTGACGTACTGGCCAGGCCGAACCTCCACAGGCTGTGCGGGCTGCAGCACCAGTTCACTGATGTCTTGGCTCAAGGCGCGCAGGCTCTGTACCTGCGCGGTGAACGCCAGGGTGGGGGTGTCCAGTGACCAGCCGGGAATCTCCAGGCACATGTCGCTGCAGGCATGGCTCTGACACAACAGCATCTCGTCGGGAGCCAGGGGATAGGAGGGCGCGGGTGTGTCCGCGCTACGTGGCGTGTCGCGATAGCTACCCGAAACAACCTTGACCTTGCACGAGCCGCAGGCACCTCGGCGGCACGAGAACGGCACGGCAAGGCCGCTGGCAAGCATGGCGTCGAGCAGCAATTCTTGGTGGGCGTCGAACGTGCTGCCCGAGGGCGACAATTCAATGACATGACGATTGGGCATGGGCACCTCGGGGCAAGGAGAAGGCGTGATTGTTGCGGTAGACTTGGCCCAGGAAAACCTCCAGTTTTGGATAGTTCACATGGTCCAGCTCCGCAAATGGCGGCTGTTGCTCAACCTCGATGACGCTGCGCCACAGGCGTCCTACCGGAAAATCGTCGAAGGCCTGGTGGCCGCCATCACCGAAGGCCGTCTGCGGCCCGGCACTGCGTTGCCCGGCACGCGGGAAATGGCCCAACTGCTCGACGTCAACCGCAAGACGGTGATCCTTGCCTACGAGGAGGCAGTGACCAAGGGGTGGCTGGAAAGCGTGCCGCGTCGTGGCACCTTCGTCAGCCAGCAACTCGCGACAGCGGCAGTGCCGGTGCCCGGTGGCCCGCGCTCATTCGCCCCGGTGCTGCGCGACGCACCCGCTGGCGCCTATTTCGCGGCAAACGACCAGGCGACGGCATTGCAGCAGCGGCCCTGTGCGTTGTTCTTCGATAACGGTGCCTGTGACCATAGGCTGTTGCCCCAGGCCGTGCTGCATCGTTACTACCGCAATGCCCTGCGCTATAGCTTCGCCAGCAACACGGTGCGCCACGGCAGTGACGGCAGCGGTCATTATCTGCGTTGCGCGTTGGCGCAGATGTTGCGCCACGACCGCGGCCTGAATGTGCAGGCAGAGCATATCTGCCTTACCCAAGGCGTGCAGATGTCGCTGTACCTGGCCGCCAGTGCGCTGATCGAGCCCGGGGACGTGGTGCTGGTCGAGCGCCTGAGCTATCCGCCGGCATGGGAGATCTTCCGCCGGCTGGGCGCTCGGCTGGTGACCGTGGACCTGGACGAGCAGGGCTGCCGGGTCGAGCAGATCGACGCGTTGTGCCGGTTGCACCCGGTGCGCATGCTCTATATCACTCCCCACCACCAGTTCCCCACCACCGTCAGCCTACGTGCCGGTCGCCGGCGACGGTTGCTGGAGCTGGCGCGAGTGCATGACTTCTGCGTGATCGAGGAAGACTACGACCATGAGTTCCACTTTGCCGGCCGGCCGTACCTGCCGCTGGCCAGCGATCCGGCGCAACGCCATGTGATCTACATCGGCTCGCTTTCCAAGTCGCTGGGCAGTACCTTCCGGTGCAGCTACATCGTCGCGCCAGCACCGGTCATCGAAGTATTTGCGCGGACCGCGGCGCTGACCTTGGGCCAGGGCGACGCGGTGATGCAGCGCATGCTGGCAGACTTGATCAACGCCGGTGAGCTGAGAAAGCACCTGCGTCGGGTGAGCAAGGAGTACCTGCGCCGGCGCGAGACACTGGCGCGTTGTCTGCGCGAGGCGTTCGCCGAGCGGGTGGTGGTGCGCGAGCCGGAAGGGGGCCTGGCTCTGTGGGTGGTGTTCGATCCAGCTATTGATGTGCAGCGGCTGGTGGCCGAGGCACTGCGACTGGACCTGATGGTGCGCAGTGGCCGGCAGTTTTCACCTGCCGGCGAGGCGGAGAATGCCCTGCGCCTGGGCTTCGCATCGTTGGACCAGGGCGAGATCTCCCTGGCTGTGCGGCGCTTGGCCCAGGCAGCAGCGGCAATCGCCGGGTAGGTGCTGTCAGCGCAGCGCACCCTGTTCCTGAGCAGGTACACCGTACGACACGTAATAGGCCAGGCCGACGAAAAACGCTCCACCCACGGCATTGCCGAGGAACACTGCTGCCAGGTTCTCCAGCAGTTGCCCCCAGCTCAGGTAGCCGGCGAAGATCGCCGCCGGTATCAGGAACATGTTGGCTACCACGTGTTGGAAGCCGATGGCGACGAAGGCCATGATCGGGAACCAGATGCCGAGGATCTTGCCGCTCATCTCGCGACTGGCGTAGGACAGCCACACTGCCAGGCATACCAGCCAGTTGCAGCCGATGCCGGAAACGAAAGCGTGCAGGAAGTCGGCGCTCACCTTGCTGGTGGCGCTGGCCAGGGTTTTGCCCAGGTAAGCACCCTCGGTCAGCCCTAGCAGATGGCCGAAGCAGTAGGCGACGAACAGCGCGCCCAGCAGGTTGGCGAGGGTCACCAGGGTCCAGTTGCGCGCCACTGCCCGCAGGCGGATACGTCCGGCGAACATTGCCAGAGGCAGGCTCATCATGTTGCCGGTGAGCAGCTCGCCACCTGCCAGGATCACCAGGATCAAGCCGATGGGAAACACCGCGGCGCCCAGCAGCGTGCCGAACGAGGCCCACTGCGCGGGAATCATGGTGCTGACGTGGATCGCCAGGAGAAAACCCAGGGAAATGAACGCACCGGCCAGAAAACCGAGGATCAAGGTGGCGCGGGCGGGTAAGAGGGCTTTGCGGGTACCGGCTTCGATGACCAGCTCGGTGATCCGGGAGGGGGTATTCACAGACATTTCAACAACTCGAACGCAAGGACAACGGCAAGGCCGTGGGTCGGGGGTTGGCGGCAATGGGCAGGTGATGCGCTTGGCCTTATGGAGGACGACGTGGCTTTGAAGCGGGCGGCACGGTAGCTGAGGCAATTTGACGCGGTCAAATCGATAGCCTGGATCAGGTGATAGATCCCCTCTATGAGGGTGGGAAGGCCATCGGGCTGTGCTATACCACATGCGGCCCGGCGCGTATTAACGCACCGCATGGGGTAATGCGCCGACCTTTTCCAGCGAAGCGTGGGGATGAAACCTGTATGACTATTGACCAGATCGAACCGCAGGCGGTGGACAGCCCGATCACCCGCAGCGCGCTGTTCATGGTGGCGACGCTCGGTCCAGGCGAGCACTGCGCGGTCCGTGTCCGCGAAGTGTGCGGTGACCTGGCCGGGCTGGTGCGCTCGGTGGGCAAGCGCGTGCCCTCGGGCAACCTATCTTGCGTCATCGGCTTCGGCGCGGCGGTGTGGGAGCGCCTGTTCGGCACCCCGCAGCCGATTGGCCTGCACCCCTTCCGCGAGTTCGGCAGTGGAGCGCGCAAGGCGCTTGCCACGCCGGGCGACATTCTTCTGCATATTCGCGCCGAGCACATGGACCTGTGTTTCGAGTTGGCGGCGTTGCTGGTCAAGCGCCTGGGTGATGCGGTGGCGGTGGTCGATGAGGTGCAGGGTTTCCGCTATTTCGACATGCGCAGCATCATCGGCTTCGTCGATGGCACTGAGAATCCCGGTCCGCGGGACGTGGCACGCTTCACCCTGGTAGGCGATGAGGACCCGGCGTTCGCCGGCGGCAGCTATGTGCTGGTGCAGAAGTACCTGCATGACATGGCCGGCTGGGAGGCGCTGTCGACCCAGGAGCAGGAGCGCATCATCGGGCGCACCAAGCTGGCCGACATCGAGCTGGATGCCGCGAGCAAGCCCAGTTGCTCGCACAGTTCGCTGACCACCCTGGAAGAGGGCGGGCAAGAGATCAAGATCCTGCGCGACAACATGCCCTTCGGCCGCCCCGGTGCCGGGGAGTTCGGTACCTATTTCATCGGTTACGCCCGGTCGCCCGCGCCGATCGAGCAGATGCTCGAGAACATGTTCGTCGGCAAGCCGCCGGGCAACTACGATCGTCTCCTGGACTACAGTCGCGCCGTTACCGGCGGGTTGTACTTCGTGCCGCCGGTGGATTTCCTCGAACAGGCCGCTGAATGATATTTCACCCGCAGGCTTGAATCGAGGGGCAGTGCCGTGCAGTATTGCGCGGTATTACATGGTACATGCCATGGTACGAATAGGTGGAATGAGTAATGGCCCGCAATGGCATAGACAAGGCTGCCGTTCAGCAGGCACGGCAGGCACTGATGGCCCGGGGTGAACACCCCAGTATCGATGCGGTACGTATCGAGCTGGGTAATACCGGCTCGAAGACCACTATCCATCGGTACCTCAAGGAACTGGACCGGCAGCCGCTGGAATTGCTGGGCAGCCAGGGGGCCTTGAGCGAACCGTTGGCGCGATTGGTCGAGCAGCTGGCTGCCCAGTTGCAGGAGGAAGGGCTGGCCCGGATCGCCGCCGCCGAGCAGGCGGCGCAAGCGCGTTGTGCGGCGATGCAGGCCGAGCTGCAACTGACCCAGCGCGACCTGGCTGGCACGCTGCGCCAGGTCGAGGCCCTGACCGCTGCGCTGCACGCCGAGACTCAACGCCTCACGACCGCCCAGGCCAGCCTGCAAGCCGAGCAGTTGCGCAGCGCCAGCCTCAGCCAGTCACAGGGTGAGTTGCAGGCGCGCCTGGCCGACAAGGACGGGCAACTGCGCGCCAGCCTCGAGCAGCGCCAACAGGATCAACGCCGCAACGAGACCCAGGTGCGCCAGTTGCAAGGCCAGTTGCAGACCTTGCAGCAGGGTGCCCTGGCGCGTCAGGACGAGCTGACGCGCCTGCACCGCGACAATGAACGCCTGCTCGCCGAGCATCGCCAGGCCACGGCCCGGGGCACGCTGCTGGACGAGCAATTGCAGCAGCGTGACGCGCAGGTGCAGGGGCTGCGCGCCATCCTCGCCCAGGCCCAGGGCGCCAACGATGAGATGCGTAGACAGCTGGCAGCCCGAGCTGCTGACACTTCGACCCTGTAGAGCATCGCTGCGACAGATGCGCCGTTCGTTCAATCGCCGAGGTCAGGCACCAGGCAACACTGGCGGCTCCAACCATGACTGGAGCCATCCATGCGTATCCTCTATGCCCCGTGTTTCTTCTTCGGTTTCATTGCCACCGCGGTGTGGCTGATCGATCTTGGCGCCGATATCCTCTGGCTGCTGCCCCTGCTTGGCGTGGCGATCTTGCTGTCGTTCTCCTGCGAAGTGCTGTGCCCCTACAAATCGGCCTGGCGCGAGGCAACAGGCGAGGGCGGGCGCGATGCACTGCACGCATTGGTCAACGAAACCCTCAATATCGCCAGCATCGCCGCCATCCCGCTGTTCGCCGGCTGGCTGCCGGCCACAAGCCTGTGGCCCAGCCACTGGCCCGTGCTCGGGCAACTGTTGCTGGCGCTGCCCTTGGCCGACCTGGGCATCACCCTGGTGCATTACGCCAGCCATCGCAGCGCGCTGCTCTGGCGCCTGCACGCGGTGCATCACAGCGTGACCCGGCTGTACGGCTTCAATGGCTTGATGAAGCACCCGCTGCACCAGATGGCCGAGGGGCTGGGCGGCGTGCTGCCATTATTGCTGCTGGGTTTGTCGCAGGACGTGGCGGCGTTGCTGGCGTTCTGCATCGCGGTCCAGCTGCTGTTGCAGCACAGCAATGTCGACATGCGCATCGGCGTTCTGCGCCATCTTTTCGCCTGGGCCCCCGTGCACCGGCTGCACCACCTGAAGTACGGCACCCTGGGCGACGTCAACTTCGCGTTGTTCTTTCCCGTCTGGGATCGCTTGCTCGGCACTGCCCTGCACCTGCCGGCCTACGGGTTGGCCGATGACGACATGGGCATCGGCGACCGTCCGGACTATCCCAAAACGTACCTTGCGCAACTGCGTGAGCCGTTCTGCCAAGTGGCCACGGCGCATCCGCCGGCAGCCGTGCCGGACAGCCTGCGTCAGGCGCTAGAGCACGTCTGAGCGCAGGTGGCGCAGGGCTTCGCTGGCGCGGATGCCGAATTGCTGGCGCAGGCTGCGGCTCAGGTGCGCCGAGTCGGCGAAGCCGGCGGCCATGGCCGCCTCGGTCAGGCTGGCACCGGCCAGCGCTTCGCCCAGGGCCACGCGCAGGCGTTGCCACAGCACCATGCGCCGCACCGACAGGCCCAGGCGGCCACTGAACAGGCGCTCGAGCTGGCTGACCGACAGCGCCGCTGCCTGTGCCAGCTCCGTGGCAGGCAGGCGCTGCTCGTCCACCGCGCGAATCCGTGCGAGGGCCCGCGCCAGACGGAGATCCAACGGGCGACGCGGTGCCTGGCGCAATGCCTGGGCGAGGCTTGAGATATCGCGGGGGGCTTGCCGGCAGACGTCGAGCAAGGTCTCCAGGGAAAACGCCAGGGGCTCGGCGAACAGGGTGATGCAGGCGGTGCCGGGCGCGAGAATGGCGTGGGGCTGCAACGAGGCGATGGCCAGCATGTCGCCGCGGTGCTCTTCGCCATTGACCTGCAGGCAGGCTTGGCCCTCGAGGGCGAGCACTACCTGGTGGGCATAGTGGGCATGGACACCGGTGTGGCCCGCCGTGCCGAGCAGCAGGCCGTGATCATCGGCCAGCCAGAGCCGACCTCGCCAGGCGCCGTGCCGTGCTTCGCTCATTGCCGGTTCCCTATCCGTTTCGGCGCTCGATCACTCAGGCGAGTGGCTATCGTGCAAAGGCCGATTATGCTTGAAGTGACTTGCCGCGATTCGAGGCCGATGCCTCGTCGTGCTTCGCGCAGCCTGCAATGCCGTTGGGCCTGGGTGCGTGCTTTGGCTACCTGATGGAGCACTCCGGTCTACCACAACCAGACGGAGGCGACCCATGGCGGTCCTTGACAGCGCATCCACGGGCAGTAGCGCGCCCCAACGTGGCATTTCCCGGGAGGAGCGCAAGGTCATCTTCGCCTCTTCGCTGGGCACCGTGTTCGAATGGTACGACTTCTACCTGTACGGCTCGCTGGCGGCAATCATCGCCAAGCACTTTTTTGCCGGGGTCAATGAGACCACCTCGTTCATCTTTGCCTTGCTGGCTTTCGCCGCCGGCTTTGCCGTGCGGCCGTTCGGCGCCATCGTGTTCGGCCGCCTGGGCGACATGATCGGGCGCAAGCACACCTTCCTGATCACCATCGTGATCATGGGCGTGTCCACCGCGGTGGTCGGCTTGCTGCCCAGCTATGCGACGATCGGCGTGGCCGCGCCGGTGATCCTCATCACCCTGCGGCTGTTGCAGGGGCTGGCATTGGGCGGGGAGTACGGCGGCGCTGCCACCTATGTGGCCGAGCACGCGCCCAAGGGCAAGCGCGGTTTCTTCACCGCGTGGATCCAGACCACTGCCACCCTCGGGCTGTTCCTGTCGCTGCTGGTGATCCTGGCCTGCCGCACGGCCATGGGCACCGAGGCGTTCGAGGATTGGGGCTGGCGGATACCGTTCCTGCTGTCGATCCTGCTGCTGGCGATTTCGGTGTACATCCGCCTGCAGCTCAACGAGTCGCCGGTGTTCATGAAGATGAAGGCCGAGGGCAAGGCGTCGAAGGCGCCGCTGACCGAATCGTTCGCCCGCTGGGACAACCTCAAGGTGGTGATCATGGCACTGCTCGGCGGCACCGCCGGCCAGGCGGTGGTGTGGTACACCGGGCAGTTCTACGCGCTGTTCTTCCTGCTGCAGACCCTGAAGATCGACCCGCAGACCGCCAACCTGCTGATCGCCGGTTCCCTGCTGATCGGCACGCCGTTCTTCATCGTCTTCGGCAGCCTGTCCGACCGCATCGGGCGCAAGAAGATCATCATGGCCGGCTGCATCATTGCCGCGTTGACCTACTTCCCGATCTTCAAGGCGCTGACCGAGTACGGCAACCCGGATGTGTTCGTTGCCCAGGAGCAGAACCCGGTCGTGGTGGTGGCTGACCCCGGGCAGTGTGCCTTCCAGTTCGACCCGGTGGGCAAGGCCCGCTTCACCAGTTCCTGCGATATCGCAAAGAGCCTGCTGGCCAAGCGGGCGATCCCGTATGAGAACGAAAAGGCTGAGCCGGGCAGCGTGGCGCAGATCCGTATCGGTGAGCGGGTGATCCCGAGTTTCGAGGGCACTGGCCTGGCCGCGGCTGAACTGAAGACTCAGGCCGACGCCTTCACCGCCACGCTGACCGGTGCCCTGAAAGGGGCCGGATATCCCGAGAAGGCCGACCCTGCGAAGATCCATTACCCGATGGTGTTGCTGCTGCTGACCATCCTGGTGATCTACGTGACCATGGTCTACGGGCCGATCGCCGCCTGGCTGGTGGAGCTGTTCCCGGCACGGATCCGCTACACCTCGATGTCGCTGCCGTACCACATCGGCAACGGCTGGTTCGGTGGCTTCCTGCCGACGGTGGCCTTCGCCATGGTGGCGGCCACCGGGGATATCTACTACGGGCTGTGGTATCCGATCATCATTGCGGTGATGACCGCGGTGTTGGGTATCTTCTTCCTGCCCGAGACCAAGGATCGGGATATCCATCACACCTGAGCGATGACAGTCTGCTGCTGCGGCGATGGCTCGCTCCACGCCGCAGCAGCGGCCCTGGTCAGTCGAAGTACCCGCGCAAGGTATACCGGTAGCCGACATCCACCTCCAAGGCCTGTGGCCGCGCATAGGTCTTTTTCATGACGAATTCGAACGCCGGTTCGTACACCCCGTCGCGGACTACTGCGCCCGCGAGCACTTCCACCGAATACCAGCCGTTGTCCAGCTCGATGATCGGCCGCCCCGGCTCCTGGTAGCGCGCCAGCAGATCACCCAGGGTCTTGTTGGTGAAGTGCTGCAGGATGCGCCAGGTGAAGAGCATCACGGCGCCGTGTTCGACTCTGAGCATATGGCCCGGACGACGGTGCTTGAGGCGGCTGCCGGGTTCGAGCAGTGCCGGGGTGCGTTCGTCGAGGGTGAACAGGATGCGGTAGGGCAGGTTGTCGACGCCGGCCAGCGGCAGGATCACGCCTTGTTGCACCGCCAGGTCGCCGCTGTCGCTGCTGGTGAACGCGCGCGCCAGGTCGTCGGGCAGGTCTTGGTCTTCCTTGAACTGTTCGAGCAACTGGATATCGCCCAGCAGGAAATAGTCGACCAGGTCGTTGAACACTTCGCTGAATTCGTAGCGCATGGGGTGTCCTTGTTCTGGCTGCGCCGAGGAAGTCAGCAATGTAGCAGCCCCAGCGAGGGGCGCCAGCACCTCGATCGCGAGACTTCAGACTGGCTTCAGATTCGCCCTCGATACTGCCTCCACTGAAACGAGCGGGGGCCCGTCATGACCGAGCTGAATTGGAACACCCTGTTTCCCGTGGCCATTGGCAGCCATGCGCAACACCAGGCCCAACTACTGCTGCATGGGCCGGAAACGCCAGGTCGACTTGAACTTGAGCAATTCATCCATGCGCGATTCGCCTGCGTGCATCACGCCGATGTGCATCATTACATGCCCGAGCTGCTGGGGCTGCGTGATCGCCATGGCCGGCTGATCGCAGCCGCCGGCGTACGCCTGGCTGGCAGTACACCGTTGTTCCTGGAGCGCTACCTCGATGTGCCGCTGGAGAACGCCGTGGCGAACGTGGCAGCGGCGCCGATCACCCGCGAGCAGCTGGTGGAGGTGGGTAACCTGGCCGCGCTCAGTGCCGGCAGCGCACGGATCATGATCGTCGCGGTGACCTGGCTGCTGGCGGCACGCGGCCTGCAGTGGGTCGCATTCACTGGGGCGGCGACCTTGCTCAACAGTTTCCGTCGACTCGGGCTGGAGCCCACGGTCGTGGCGCAAGCGGCTGCGCACCGGCTAGGCGAGGAGTCCGGCAGTTGGGGCAGTTACTACGCGCAGCAACCCCAGGTGTACGTCGGCAATATCGGACTAGGCCACACGGCTCTGGCCCGCGCCGGCGTGTTCGAACGGCTGGGCCTGCCGGTGCTGAATCAGGAGAGCGGTCATGCCGCATGATATCGAGGCATTTTTCGAAACACTGCAGGTCCATGCCCGCCACCGTGGCGAGCAACCGGCGCTGCTGGGCAGTGATGAACGGTTCAGCTACGCGCAGTTGCTGAGTGAAGTGCGCCTGCGAGCGGACTGGTTGCGCGAACAACCTGCCGGCACCTTCGCCGTGGCATTGGATAACGGTCCGCAAGCCGTGCTTTGGGACCTTGCCGCGTTGCTGGCCGAGCGTCCGATGCTGCTGCTGCCGGGCTTTTTCAGTGCGGCCCAGCGACGCCACTGCCTGACGCAGGGGGGCGTCTCACTGGTGCTGGCCGACAGCGCGCTTGCCGATGAGCTGCAAGCCTGTGGGTTCACCCGTGGCACGCAGTTCTGGCGCCGTGATCCGCTTGTGTCCCCGCAACTGCCGCTCGGCACCGCCAAGATTACCTACACCTCCGGCAGTACCGGTGCGCCCAAGGGCGTTTGCCTGGGCGCCGCGTCGATGCTGCGCGTCGCCCGCGAGCTTGAGGCGGCCAGCCGGGAGGCGGCGCCGGGCAAGTACCTTGCCGTGCTGCCGCTGGCGGTGTTGCTGGAAAACCTGGGGGTGTACGCGGCGCTGCTGGCCGGCGCCGTGGTCATGCTCTATCCGCAGGCGCAGCTGGGTATCCGCGGCGCCAGCCAGGTGGACTTCGCGCGTCTGCTGGGGGTGATCGCCCTGAGCGGCGCCGAGAGCCTGATCCTGGTCCCGCAGCTGTTGCTGGGGCTGGTCACGGCCATCGAGCGGGGGGCGATGCGTGTCGGCCCGTTGCGTTTTGTCGCCGTGGGCGGTGCCCGGGTGGCGGCCAGCCTGCTGTCGCGTGCCGCAGCGGTCGGCCTGCCTGTGTACGAAGGCTACGGCTTGTCCGAGTGCGCCTCGGTGGTATGCCTGAACCGTCCCGGGGCGCGGCGCCTGGGCAGTGTCGGCCGGCCGTTGCCCCATGTCCAGGTGCGCATCGCCGAGGATGGCGAGGTGCTGGTGGCCGGCTCTAGCATGCTTGGTTACCTCGGCGAACCCGCGTTCGATGGCCAGTGGTGGCCGACCGGGGACCTCGGCCAGCTTGACCGCGACGGCTACCTGCACCTGGCTGGGCGCAAGAAACACCAGTTCATCACCAGCTTCGGGCGCAACGTCAACCCTGAATGGGTCGAGGCCGAGCTGACTCAGGGCGGGGTCATCGCCCAGGCCTTTGTGCATGGCGAGGGCCTGCCGGGCAACCTGGCACTGCTCTGGCCGCTGGACCCGCAGGCCAGCGATGAGCAGATCGAGCGTGCGGTTCGCCAGTGCAACGAAGGCCTGCCTGACTATGCCCGGGTCCATGCCTGGCGACGCTTGTTCGAGCCGTTGAATGCCGAGGCGGGGACTCTCACCGCCAATGGCCGGCCACGCCGCGAGGCGATCCTGCTGCATTACCAGTCCCTGTTGTCCATTCTCCAACAAGCATGAGGTTCGCCATGTCCTTTTTCGAAAACCTGCAAGCACAGACCGCCAGTGAGCGCGAAGCGCTGTTCAGTGTCCCGGTGATCCGCGATGCCCTGGGTGGCGTGGTCAGCCTGGAGGGTTATGTGGCCTTCCTGACCCAGGCCTACCACCATGTGCGTCATACCGTACCGTTGATGATGGCCTGTGGCGCCCGTCTGCCATCGCGTCTCGAGTGGTTACGTGGCGCCGTGTGCGAGTACATCGAGGAGGAATACGGCCACGAACGCTGGATCCTCAACGACATCGCCGCCTGTGGCGGTGACCCGGACAAGGTCCGCGATGGGCGTCCCGCGTTGCCGATCGAGTTGATGGTCGCCTTCCTCTACGACTTGATCGCTCGGGGTAACCCGGTGGGGCTGTTCGGCATGGTCAATGTGCTCGAGGGCACCAGCATCGCTCTGGCCACCCAGGCTGCCGGCAGGATACAGGGTAGCCTGGGGCTTGCGGACAAGGCTTTCAGCTACCTCAGTTCCCACGGCGCCCTGGACCAGGATCACATGGTGACTTACCGCGGCCTTATGGACCGCCTGGACGACAGTGGCGATCAGCAGGCGGTGATCCATGCGGCCAAGGTGGTATACCGCCTGTACACCGAAATGTTCCAGCACCTGCCACGTGCAGGCCAGAGTGAGGTGCGGCATGCGCTTGCCTGATTGCGTGGTGGTGTTGACCGGGGCCAGCGGCGGAATCGGCCTGGAGCTGGCCGAGCAGCTGTGTGCCGCCGGCGCCCGGGTGCTGGCCGTAAGCCGACACCTTGGCCCGCTGGCGCAGTTGATGAACCGTTATCCGCAGCAATTGCGCTGGCAAGCGGCTGACCTGCGCTGTGCCCAGAGCCGCGAGGACGTGCTGGCGGCGGCGCGGTCCATGGGTGGTGTCAACGTGCTGATCAACGCTGCGGGGATCAATCGCTTCGCCTTGCTCGACCAGCTTGACGAGGCGGCTCTCGACGAGCTGCTGGATATCAACCTCAAGGCCGCACTGCAGCTGACCCGTGCCTGCCTGCCGCTGTTACGCGATCAGCCTCGGGCCCTGGTGGTCAACGTGGGCTCTACCTACGGCTCGATCGGCTACCCCGGCTACGCCGCCTACTGCGCTAGCAAGTTCGCGCTGCGCGGCTTTTCCGAAGCACTGCGCCGCGAGCTGGCCGACACCCCGGTGAACGTGCTATATGCCGCGCCACGAGCAACGCGCACGGCAATGAACAGCAATGCCGCCACGGCGCTCAACCAGGCACTGAAGGTCGGCGTGGACCAGCCGCGGGATGTGGCCCGCGCGGTGCTCGATGCGGTCCAGTCCGAGCGCAGCGAGGTGTACCTCGGCTGGCCGGAAAAACTCTTCGTGCGTTTGAACGGCATGCTGCCGGGGTTGGTTGATCGTGCCCTGCGCAAGCAACTGCCGCTGATTCGTCGTTTTAGCGCCCATCCGGGCAAGGAGTCAGGCAAATGAAACGTCTGCTATTGGCCGGTGTGCTGGCCTTTTCGCCCCTTGTCTGGGCCCTCGACCAAGCCGGCAACCAGCGCCTGAGCGAGGTGCAGCAGCGCTGGGCGCAGATTCAGTACCAATTGCCCGAAGCGCAGCGCGCCAAAGCGTTCGAGGCGCTGGCCGTGGAAGCGGCAGGGTTTGTCCGTCAATACCCGGGGTCGGCGGAACCCTTGATCTGGGAGGGCATCGTCAACAGCAGTTGGGCTGGCGCCACAGGCGGGCTCGGCGCGCTGGGTAAAGTCAAGGCCGCCCGTGCCAGCCTGGAAAAGGCGTTGGCGCTGGACCCCAAGGCCCTGCAAGGGTCGGCCTACACCAGCCTGGGGGCTTTGTACGATCGGGTGCCGGGCTGGCCCTTGGGGTTCGGTGACCAGGACAAGGCCGACGCGATGCTGCGCCAGGCCCTGGCGATCAACCCCGACGGTATCGACAGCAACTACTTCTGGGCCGACCACTTGTACCGGCAGAACCGCTACGGTGAAGCCCGTGCTGCCTTGGACAAGGCCCTGCACGCCGCGCCGCGGCCAGGACGCGGGCTGGCCGACCAGGGCCGGCGCGGGGAAATCGATGCTTTACTCAAGGCCATCGAGGACAAACAGGACTGAGCATGCGCCTGCTACTGGTTGAGGATGACGCCGCTTTGGGCGAGGGAATCTGCGATGGCCTGCGGCTGGAGGGCTACACCCTCGACTGGTTGCAGGATGGCCAGAGTGCGTTGCATGCGCTAGGCGTCGAGAGCTTCGACGTGCTGGTGCTGGACCTGGGGTTGCCGCGTCTGGATGGCCTGGAACTGTTGCGTCGGCTGCGCGCCGCGGAAAACGCCATGCCGGTGCTGATCCTCACCGCGCGCGACGGGCTGGAGGATCGCATCGCGGGGCTGGATGCCGGTGCCGACGATTACCTGGTAAAACCCTTCGACCTCAACGAACTCAAGGCCCGCCTGCGCGCGCTGCTGCGGCGCAGCGCAGGCCGCGCCCGGGTGCTGATCGAGCATGCCGGCGTGAGCCTGGATCCGACGACCCAGCAGGTGCGCTACAACGGCCAGCCAGTCGTACTCACGCCCAAGGAGTATCTGCTGCTGCACGAGTTGCTTGCCCAGCCGGGCAAGGTTTTCACCCGTGAGCGCCTGACCCAGTTGCTCTATGGGTGGGACGAGGAGCCTGAGAGCAATACCCTTGAAGTCAATATCTACCAGTTGCGCAAGAAGCTATTCAACGGCCTGATCCGCACGGTGCGCGGTATCGGCTACCTGGTGGAGGGGCGCGCATGAGTTCGTTGCGCCAGCGCACGCTGTGGCGGGTCATGCTGTTGCTGCTGGTCGGCAGCGGTCTGCTGGCGCTGTACAACTACCACGACAGCCGCCATGAAATCACCGAGGTCTACGATGCCCATCTGGCGCAGAACGCTCGCCTGCTGCAGGGGGTGATGAGCCTGCCCGTGCACGAGCAGAACCGGCAGGCGCTGTACCAGGCGTTCGACGAGGCGCTGAGCAAGGCGGGGCGGCACCGGGTCGGCCATCCCTACGAAAGCAAGCTGGCCTTCCAAGTGTGGGACGACCAGGCCACCTCGCTGGTGCATACACCCAGCGCGCCCGCTTTCGCGGTGCCACCGAGCACGCCGGGGTTTTCCGACATGCTGGTTCAGGGGCAGCGTTGGCGTGGTTTCGTGCTGCCGGTGCCGGAGAAGCACTGGCTGATCTGGGTGGGGGAGCGCAACGATGTTCGCTACGACCTGATCGACAGGATCGTGCGCCACACGCTGATGCCGTTTCTGCTCGGCAGCCTGGCATTGGCGCTGCTGGTCTGGGCGGCCATCGGCTGGGGACTGCAGCCGTTACAGAACATGGCCCGGGTGATCCGTGGCCGGCACGCCGAGTCCCTGGAACCTCTGCAGCTGGTGCCGTTGCCCAAGGAACTCGAGCCGATGCAGGCGGCGATCAACCGGTTGCTTGCGCAGATCGAGCAATTGCTGCGCCGAGAACATCGTTTCATTGCCGATGCCGCCCACGAGATGCGCACGCCGCTGGCGATTCTGCGCCTCCACGCGCAGAACGCCCAGGCGGCCACCGGTGAGGCTGAGCGCGACAAGGCGCTGGGGTATCTGATCGGAGGCGTCGACCGCCTGACCCGGGTGGTCAACCAACTGCTGACCCTGGCCCGCCTTGAACCTCGCCTGGCGCAGCGCAACTGGGCCGCAATCGATCTCGGTGTACTGGCCACCGAAACCCTGGCAGAGCTGACCCCGTGGATCCTCGAACGCGGTCAGGAGCCCTCTCTGGAGATCGCCGAAGGCGTTGATTATCGCGTGTTCAGCGATGCCGGTGCCCTGGCCATCGCCTTGCAGAACCTGGTGACCAACGCGGTGGATCATTCGCCCCCTGGGGGGCGGGTGCGTGTCGCCTTGCGCCGAGATGCACAGGTGTTGGTGGTGGAGGTCCAGGACGAAGGCCCCGGTATCGAGTCGGCGGACCTTGAGCGGGTATTCGAGCGCTTCTACAGCAAGGACACGCCCAATGGTGCCGGCCTGGGATTGTCGATCGTGAGCACCGTCATCAAACGCCTGGACGGTAGTGTGCAACTGCGCAACGCCTCGCCGCGCGGGCTGTGCGCCACCCTGCGGTTGCCGGCGGCCCAGAGCTGATCAATGGCGTTGTGCGATCTGGATCAGGTTGCCGCAGGTGTCGTCGAACACGGCCACGGTGACCGGGCCCACGGGGGTAGGTGACTGGGTGAAGTGCACGCCCGCCTTGCACAGCCTTTCATATTCAGCCTGGATATCGCGCACGCCGAACGAAGTGGCGGGAATCCCGTCCTGCTTGAGGGCGGCCTTGTAGGTCTTCGCCGCTGGATGGGCATCGGGCTCGAGCAGCAACTCGACGCCATTGGGGTCATTGGGGGAGGTGAGGGTGAGCCAGCGGTACTTGCCCATGGGGATGTCGTGCCTGGGCTCGAAGCCCAGGACATGGTGGTAGAAGGCATGGGCCTTGGCCTGGTCGTCGACGAGGATGCTGGTGACTACGATCTTCATGGGTATCCCTCTTGCGGGGCATCGTGCACCTGATACTGGGGGAGTATAGAAGAGGGGCCTGATTCATGGGGGCTGCTGCGTGAACGTTGGTGGCGGCCTGCCCCCAGTGCAGTCGATGCGGTGCGGGCACTTGCGGCCCTTGGTGCGTCGTCAGCATTTCACCAGATCGAACAAAGAACGCATCGCCCGTGTCGCCATGCGACGCATCACCGGCGCCTGCAGGCGTTGCGCGGGACCACCGGCACCCAGCGCGGCCACCACCTGGCCGCGCAGGCGCAAGGGCAGGGCGAAGCAGTGCAGGTCCGGGCGCGAGGCGGCAAGGTCAAGGGCGAAGCCTTGGTTGGCGACCTGGTGCAGTTCCTGGGCAAGGGTTTCTGGAACCGCTCGAGTGCGGAACAACTGCCTGGCCAACTGACGATCATGGGCCAGCAGCACTTTGCCGATCGCTGAAGTGGCCAGGCCATCGCGACGGCTGTCCAGCGGCTGTTGCAGGGACAGGCCGCGGCTATCCAGCGCCGCCAGCGTTAGATAGGCTCGGGTGCCCCCGGGAACGGCGAGGAAGCAGTTTTCGCCACACAGTTCGGCGAAAGCACGCAATGCTGGCGTGAAGGCCTGGCGCAGGCGCTGCTCGGTCTCGTTCAGCGGCTGAGCCAGCTGTCGCAGGCGCAGGCCGAGGGTGTAGAAGCGCTGCTCGCGGGTGACATAGCCAAGCGAGATCAGCGTGTCGAGCAGGCCATGGATGGTGCTCTTGCCCAGGCCACTGCGTGCTGCGAGGTCGTTCAGGCGTGCCCGACCGCCTTCGGCGCGAAGGAGTTCGAGCAAGCGCATGGCGCGCTCCAGGGACTGTATCTGGCGAGGGTTGGTGGTCATGGGCGATCCCGTTGTGCGATGGCTGCACATTGTGCCTGCAATCGTCGCAGCGTGCAGGCGCAGCGCAGTGCAAGGTTCGACAATGTCGAACTGCGGCGCTTTTGTGGGACCAATACAGCCTCTGGCTGATTCCGCGCCGTAGACTCGCCGGCAAATCCAACCAGCCAGAGGAATCAGTACATGGATCTGCAACTGCAAGGTGCCCGAGTCGTGGTCAGCGGCGGGACGCGCGGGATCGGCCGGGCAATCGTCGAATGCTTCCTTGGCGAAGGCGCCCAGGTGGCCTTCTGCGCCCGGGACGAGGCCGGAGTAAGCCAGGCCGAGGCGCAGTTGAACGGGCACGCCTGGGGCAGGGCGGTAGACATTACCGACGCCGACGAAGTCGAGGGGTGGATCGCCGCCGCCGCCGAACGCATGGGAGGGGTTGACATCGTCGTGCCCAACGTCAGTGCCCTGGCCCATGGCAGCGAGGCGGCCGTATGGCGGCAGGCCTTCGAGACCGACCTGCTGGGCAGCGTGCGGCTGGTCACGGCGGCGCTGCCCTGGCTCAGGGAGTCCGCGCAAGCGGCGGTGGTGCTGATTTCCAGCGTATCCGGGCGCGAACTGAGCAGTTTCGACGAACCCTACGGGGTGCTCAAGGCTGCCCTGACCCACTATGGCAAGACGCTCTCGGCGCGTCATGCGGCAGAGGGCATCCGGGTCAATTGCGTGTCCCCCGGCAATGTCTACTTCGCCGACGGTGTCTGGGGGCGTATCGAGCAGGAGCAGCCCCAGGTGTTCGCCCGCAGCCTGACGGCCAACCCACTGGGGCGCATGGCTCGACCCGACGAGGTGGCGCGAGCCACAGTGTTCCTGGCCAGTCCCGCAGCCAGCTTCATCACTGGCACCAACCTGCTGGTCGACGGTGGCCTGACCCGCGGTGTGCAGTTCTGATGACAGTCAGAGCCTGTAGCGAGGTGAACCCCGGTCCTGACCTGACAGACGGCACAAATGCCTAATGCGAAAGTGATATCAGATCGCTTGCAGGCCTTGGCCGCCGATCTATGCTCAGGACATCCGTGGAATCAGGAGGCCCGGCTCATGTTCGAGTATCATCGCAAGTCCGATCTGGTCGAGATCCAGCGCTGCCGGCAGGCCCTGGCGGGCATGGAGGCGAAGCTGGCAGCGATCAGCCGCTCGATGGCGATGATCGAGTTCACGCCGGATGGCACGATCCTCGAGGCGAACGAACACTTCTGCAAGACCATGGGCTACAGCGCCGACGAGTTACGTGGCAAGCACCACCGGCTGTTTTGCGACCCGACCTATGCCAAGAGTGCCGAGTACCAGCAACTGTGGCGCGAGCTGGGTGAGGGCAAGGCTATCGGCGGTACGTTCGAGCGCCTGGACAAGGCGGGGCGCGAGGTGTGGCTGGAAGCCAGCTACATGCCGGTGATCGACGAGCGCCAGCAGGTGACCAGCGTGATCAAGGTGGCCTCCGACATTACCCGCCACGTGATCGAGGAGCACGAGAGCGAAAGCCTGCTCAAGGCTATCGGCCGTTCGATGGCGGTGATCGAGTTCACTCCGGCTGGGCGAGTGATCAAGGCCAACCAGAACTTCCTCGACACCATGGGCTATCGCCTGGAGGAAGTGGTCGGGCGCCACCATGGGCTGTTCTGCCTGCCCCATGAACGCGAATCATCCCAGTACCGCGATTTCTGGGCGTCGCTCAACCGTGGCGAGTACCATTCACATCGCTTCGAGCGGGTCAACAAACAGGGCCAGACGGTTTACCTCAAGGCTTCCTACAACCCGATCTTCGACAACAAGGGCCGGCTGTACAAGGTGGTGAAGTTCGCCAGCGACATCACCCATCAGATCAGCACCCAGCAAACCGCCGCCGACGCCGCCCATGCCAGCTCGGTGCAGACCGATGCCTGTGCGCGCAAGGGTACCCAGGTGGTGCAGCAGGCAGTCGAGGTGATCGAGCAGATCTCATGCGAGCTCAATGATGCCGCCCGTACCATCGATGCCGTGAGCAAGCAGTCCGAAGTGATCGGGCAGATCGTCCTGACCATCCGTGGCATCGCTGACCAGACCAACCTTTTGGCGCTCAATGCCGCCATCGAGGCGGCCCGGGCCGGGGAGCATGGCCGTGGCTTCGCCGTGGTCGCCGACGAGGTGCGCAACCTGGCTGCGCGCACCAGCAAGGCGACCCTGGAGATCGTCGAGGTGGTGCGACAGAATCATGACCTGTCGTTGACCGCGGTGGCCAGCATGCAGTCAAGCCTGACCCGCACCGGCCTGGGCGTGGAACTGGCCAATGAAGCCGGTACGGTGATCATGGAGATCCAGGAGGGCTCAAGGCACGTGGTGGACGCCATCAGCCAGATCAGTTCGACCCTTCAATTGCACTGAGGCTCTGACGCAGTTCGAGCTCCAGGGTATGCAGGCTCGCCCGTAACTGGGCGAGCCCCTTCTCCACCGGCTGCCCTTGGGCGATGGCCTGTTCCAAGGCCTCGCAGTCCTGCCTCACGCCCTTGACCTTGAGCATTCGGGCGCCGCCCTTGACCCGGTGGACCACCGGAGCGAGGGCGGCGCCCGACGGGTTGTCACCGAGCGCGTGCAGCGCCTGCAGGTCTTCGGCACTGCTTTGCGCCAACTGCTCCAGCAGGCGCTTGACCAGCCGATCATCGTCCTGGGTGAGGTGGCGCAGTTGCGCCAGATCGAAGCCGCTGGCGCGGGGTGCCTCGGTGGCCAGCGGCAGGCAAGCCTTGAGCGCCTGCAGGCCGATCGGTTTGAACAGGCACTCATCCATGCCGTTGTCCAGGCAGCGCTGGCGCTCCTCGGCCTGGGCATTTGCCGTCACGCCAATGATTCGAACCGCGGGCAGGTTTGCCTCGCGCTCCCGAGCGCGTATCTGCCGGGTCAGCTCATGGCCGTCCATGACCGGCATGCTGCAGTCGGTGATGACCACGTCGAAACGGCCGTCCTGCCAGAGTGACAGCGCGGCCTTGCCCTGCTCGGCGAGGGTCACCTGATGCCCAAGTGAACGCAGTTGCTTGTCGAGCAATAGCAGGTTGGCGGGGTAGTCATCGACGATCAGGACCTGCAGGGGGCCTGCGCCGGGTTCGATCAAGGCGTTGCCGGTTGTTTCGGTGCCAGGAGGCGCGGCGCCGGGCAGTGTCAGGTGCACTGCAACCTGGGTCCCCAGCCCCTCGATGCTGTTCATGTTCAGTTCGCCTCCCATCAGCTCGCACAACTCGCGGCTGATCACCAGGCCGAGGCCGGCGCCCTGGCGCGCCTGCCGGCCATCGACCTGGGAAAAGGAGGTGAACAGGCGGGCCTGGTCAATGCTGCTGATACCCACGCCACTGTCCTTGATCTGCAGCGTGATCTCGAACATGCCGCCGTCGACCGGAGCGATGGTCAGCGACACTTCGATATGGCCCTGATCGGTGAACTTGATGGCGTTGCTCACCAGGTTCGACAGAACTTGCTTGAAGCGCAGCGGGTCGACGAGCAACCAGGTGGGCGAGTCGGGCAGCTGCGCGGTCATTACCAGCCCTTTCAGGTTGGCGCTGCCTTCGAACACCCGCAGGGTCGAATGGATCAGCGCGACCAGGTCGCAGGCCACGGGTTGCAGCGTCATATGGCCGGACTCGATACGCGAGATATCGAGCACATCGCCGATCAGGTCGAGCAGGCCAAGTGCCGAACCGTGAGCCGCCTCCAGCGCCTGGCGGTCGCTATGACCGTGCTGGCTGTCTTCAAGCGCCATCTCGAGCAGGCCGATCACCGCGTTCATCGGAGTGCGGATCTCGTGGCTCATGACCGCCAGGAAGGTACTTTTCGCCCGGCTCGCCTGTTCGGCATCGTCCTTGGCCTGACGCAGCTGTTCGAGCAGGCCGCGGCTGAGTGCCAGTTGCTCCTGCAAAGCGCGCTGGGCTTCGCTGCGCTGGTGGATCAGCTTGCGCAGGTAGGTATTCCAGAACACCACGCCAGCCAGCAACAGGGCGGCCAGAACCAGTACCTGCAGGGCCAGGGTGCGGTAGTTGCGCCAGGGGATGTCGCTGACGGCTGCGTTGGTTCGCCATTGACTGACCAGTTGTTCCAGTTCGTCAGGTGGAATGCTCAGCAAAGCCTTGTCGAGGATGGCCTGCAACTGCGGCTGCGCAGGACCCACGGCGAAAGTTGCCAGGGCCGGCTCATCACCGTACAGGCCGGCAATGCGCAGGCGGTCCTTGAACACCTGGTTGATGAAATAGCTGGCGTTGATGTGCGAGCCAAGGGCGACGTCGGCATTACCATTGGCCACGGCCTCCATCAGTTGCAGGGGGTTTTCCACTTCTACGATCCGCAGTTCGCCGTACTCGCGTTCCAGGCCTTCGCGCAACGGTGAACCGCGCAGCAGCGCCACTCGCAGTCCTTTCAGTGGTTGCTGCGGTTCCAGGGACGGGGCATCCCGCCGTGTGACCACTACCCGCGGGCTGATCATGTAGGGTCGGGTGTAGCGCAGGCGTTGCGCGCGGTGCTCGCCGTAGCCGATGGCACCGATCATGTTCGCCTTGCCTTGGGCGACCTGCTCGACCATCTCCTCGAAAGACTCCGATTCGACCACCTTGAAGCGCAACCCCGTGCGCAGGCCGATACGCTCCAGGAGGTTCAAGGCGATACCCCGTGGTTGCTGCTGGGCGTCGGTGAAGCTCAGGGGCGCCAGCGTGGTGTTGATCATCACGCTGACCTGCCGGTGTTGCGCGATCCAGTCTCGCTCCTCTTGGGTCAAGGCATCGAGGCGGCGGTCGAGCAGCAGGCTGGTGCTGCCTCCGGCCCAGCGGCGCAGGATGTTGAGCCGTTCGCTGTCGGCGATGCGCCCGAGGGCGAGGTCGACCAGTTGCAACAGGCGCAGGTTGTCCTGGTTCAGTGCAAAGGCAAAGCTGCTGGCCGGGGCCTTGACGAAGTGATCGACCTTGACCGTTTGTTGGAAACCCTTGGCGATTGCATAGTCGGTACTGATGGCATCACCCAGGTAAGCGTCGGCCTGTCCCAGGGCCACGGCGGCGACCCCGGCGAGGGTCGAGCGATACAGCTCCAGCCGGGCGCGGGGATAGAGGCGACGCACCGCCTGAATGGGCAGGTAGTGATCCACCATGGCAAGGCGCAGCTCGGCCAGGTCGTCACCGTCGCGCAGGGCCTGGTTCTTGCGCGTTACGATGACCGGTAGGTCGTCGGCATAGGGCAGGCTGAGGGCCAGGTGCGCATCATTGGCTTCGAAAGCATTGGAGCTGCCTAGCAGGTCGATCTCGCCAGCGCGCAGCGCCGCCAGCGCCTGCTCGCGGCTTGGATAACGGCGCACCTGGACCGGCACGCCCAACTGCTCGCCGATCAGGCCGGCATAGTCCGCGCTCAGGCCTTCGTAGTCGGACTGACTGTTGTTGATGTCGAAGGGGGGGTAGTCCGGGCGCGAGCTGCCCAGCACCAGGCGTCCACGCTCTGCAAGCCACTGACGGTCGGAGGCGGCGAGCGTCAAGGGAGGCGCCGCGCTGAGGGCGCGGGCCAGAAGATGTCGGGATTCGCTGTGCGCTTCGCTGTGCGCGGGAAGTGCCGGCAGCATGGCCAGCAGCAGGCACAGCAGGGCGCCCTTGTTCATGACTCAGGCCACGTTGTTGCGTTTGGCCAGGTCGACCATTTCCACCAGCGACTCGACCTTGAGCTTTTCCATGATCCGGCCGCGGTAGGTGCTGATGGTCTTGGCGCTGAGGTTCATCTGTTCACCGATCAGTTTGTTGCTCTGGCCGGCGCTGAGCCGACGCAACACTTCCATTTCGCGGTTGGACAGCAGTCCCAGGCGCGACGTCTCGCTTTCCAGGGTATTGCTGTTGACTGCCATCTGCGGAAAGGTCGAGTAGCCCTTGACCAAGGCCTTGAGGGCAAAGACCAGGGCATCGAGGTCTTCGTCCTTGTTGACGAAGGCCGAGATGCCGGCGTCCATGCAGCGGCGCACGTAGAGATCGGCGGGCTGGCCGGTGAGTGCCATGATCCGCGGCGGAGGGGCGATCAACTTGAGACGCTTGATCACCTCCATGCCGTCGAGGTCCGGTAGGCCGATGTCGAGGATGACCACGTCTGCCTTGGTTTGCTCGGCCAGGCGTGCGGCCTCTTTGCCTTTGCCGGTTTCGCCCACGACGGTGAAGCGTTCGCGTTCAAGCAGTATGCGTACGGCGAGCCGCACGATGTGGTGGTCATCGACCAACAGCACGGATGTCATTCAGGTAGCTCCTGTCAAAGTGCATCCCGCTTCCAGCCTTGTCTTCAAGGTTCCGGGCCGCGGACTTGCTGGGCAGCGCGCACCTTACGGATATTCAGCACCCTTGGTAATAGGCGAGTATAGGGGTGTTGAAAAACCCGCGCCAAGATGTGGAAAATTCCTACAAACAAGGTTCGAGCACAGGGGCTTCAGGCGCAGGGTGCGTGGGGCTTGAGTACACGGAGTGCGGAGGCGGGATTGTTGCCCAGTACCTTGCCCACGCGGGTTGGGCGCGTCACCAGTTGGCCGCCGCAATTTGGGCAGCGGTCATGGAAGTGCTGCGCGTTGCAGGCACGGCAGAAGGTGCACTCGAACGAGCAGATCAGCGCATCCGGGCTTTCAGGTGGCAGGTCGGTGTCGCAGCATTCGCAGTTGGGGCGCAGGTCGAGCATGTTCAGGGCTTCCATCCAGTTGGAAAGCCCAGTGTGCGCCGCCGCTGCCCGCTCGGCAATCGCTTCACGGGCCGGGCCGATAGAGGTGGGCGTGGCCGGCGCGATACAGGGCGGATTCGGCGAAGGGGGCGTCGCCCAGGACATGCCCCACGAGGATCAGCGCGGTGCGTCGGAAGCCCTTGGCGGCCACGCGTTCGGTGATGTCCGCCAGGGTGCCCTTGACCCAGTCCTGATCTGGCCAGGTGGCGCGATGGACCACGGCGATGGGACAGTCGGTACCGTAATGCGGCAGCAACTGTTCGACGATCCGCTCCAGATGACGTACGCCCAGGTGAATGGCCAGGGTGCTGCCATGGCGGGCCAGATCGGCCAGCTGTTCACCGGCCGGCATCGGCGAACTGTCGCCGTAGCGGGTGAGGATCACCGTCTGCGCTACGCCTGGCAATGTCAGCTCACAGCCCAGCAGCGCGGCGCTTGCGGCGGTGGCGGTGACGCCGGGGACGATCTGGTAGTCGATGCCCAGCTCACGCAGGTGGCGGATCTGTTCGCCGATGGCTCCATACAGGCTGGGGTCGCCGCTATGCACGCGGGCTACATCCTCCCCGTTGGCATGTGCCTGGCGCATGGCCTCGATAATCTGCTCCAGGTGTAGCTCGGCGCTGTTGAGCACGGTGTGCGCCTGGTGCCCCTCGAGCACCGCAGCAGGTACCAGGGAGCCCGCGTAGATGAGCACGGGGCATTGGCGGATCAGGCGTTGGCCCTTGACCGTGATCAGCTCGGGATCGCCGGGGCCGGCGCCGATGAAATAGACCGTCATGGGGGTTCCTTGCAGGTAAAAGGATCGGATTATCCGCCGATGGCCAGGGCCAGGGTAGCGCCTCGTAACCCCTGCCTTGGTACGCGCAGGCGCGGCTCGGTGCCGCTGCGCCCGGCCAGGGCCAGCGCCGCGCTTTCGGCCACGCCCCAGCAGCCGGTCTGCGCGTACGCTATTGTCGAGCGCTGGCTGAGCAGCGGTTCGAAGGTTGCCAGGTGGCTGCTGTCGAAGCAGATGAACGGCAGGCCGAGCCGTTCGGCCAGCGCCAGCAGGCCGGGTTCGCGCGCCTTGGGTTCGATGCTGGCAATGGCCTTGAGGGCCGACAGAGGCAGGGCGTGGCTGGTCAGCGTCTGGCGCAGCAGCACGGCGAGTGTTTCGACCGGGCAGCCACGCCGGCAGCCAAAGCCGGCATATAACGCCGGCGGGCGAGCGAGGTCGCGCATCAGGCCTGACTGGAGCGGCGGAACAACCAGGCGCTGAGCAGGCCCAGGGCCAGCCAGAACGCGGCGTTGGTCAGCCAGGATGCGATCTTGAACTGGGTTTCCAGCGCTTCGGGGGCCAAGCTTTCATGAACCGCTGGTTGCGGCGCGCCGATCAGGTGAGGGACTACCAGCAGGGCGACACCCAGCACCTTGAACAGCCAATGGTGGGCGAAGACCAGCAGCGCCAGGCCCGCGGCGGTGGCGGCGGCGGTGCCGATCCACCAAGTCTGGCGCTGGCCGAGGTCGGCGGCGGCTGTCCCCGGAAGTTCCGGTGGCAGACCCAGGGTCGGCGCCAGGCAGAACACGGCGAAGCCCGCCAGGCCCCACAGCGCACCGGTGGCCACTCGGCCTGGGGTGCGCAGGCTGTACAGGGCGGCGAGAATCAGAGCGAAGCCGACGGCTACCACCAGGTTGCCACCGGTAGTGGACAGGACCCGCTGCCAGCCATCTTCGGGCGCCCAGGCCTCGGCGCTGTGCTCATGAGGTGCTGCCGCCTCGCCGTGCTCATGGTGTTCGACGGCGGGGGCGGCGGTTTCATAGGTTTCCGCCTGGAGAATCAGCGGGGCGACCCAGAAGCTTTGCAGCAGGGTCAGCAGCAGGGCGGCGAGCAGGCCGCTGAAACCCGCGGTACGGGCGATGCGCGTGATCATGCGGGCGTACTCAGTGGCAAGGGAAGGCAGCGCTGTGGCGGGTGTCGTGGGCGGCGTTGTGCACCGCCTCGATGTGCGAGAAACCGGCGAAGTACACCAGGCACAGGCCCAGCAGGGTGGCGCCGACCGCGACGATCAGGCGCTGGCTGAGGCTGATGGGGGTGGCGATACTGGATTTGGCGTGGGTGATGGGCATGACGCGTCCTCTGCTGCTTTTGTTGTGGCAACGGGCAGGCGCGACGCCCCCGGGCACGGTTGGCCCAGGTGATACGACAGCGCCCGCCCACCGCGGGGTGTTCTGCAAGCATGTCAGGCCGGTCTCCGGGCTGGCGAGGTGGAGTGGGGCTCCATTGGTCAAGCATCACCTTCCCATGCCATGCGGGGGCACAGTGGTTTGGATGCTTCTCTCGCTTACCGTTGCGGGGGCAGCACCGGCCTTGTCGTCCCTCTTCAAAGGGCGCGCGACGCACCGGTTTCCCGTTTCACCCCCGTTGGGGGCACCTGAACGCAATGCGTTAGCAAATCACGGGGCCGGGCCTGCGTCAATCGCTGTGGCGGTTGACCGTCAGGCAGGCACTGCGTAGCCTTGCCGGTTCGAGGTTCCCGGGCGTTGGCCCGGGCTAAGACGGGAACGCGGTACAAGCCGCGGCTGCCCCCGCAACTGTAGGCACTGATGAAGGATCGGCATAGCCACTGCGCACGCGCGGGAAGGCGCCATCCCACTGGCTGAGAAGGCCGGCGGTGCAAGCCAGGAGACCTGCCTCGCAACGTTTTCGACTTTCAACCGGGCGGGGTGATCCGGTGGCGAACCAGCCAGGGCGACTCGACCCGGGGCTGTCGTCCTGCATGCCCGCGCCACTGCTGCCAAGGGCATTGCGACATGAAAACACTGGCCAAGCTTCCCGTCACCATCGTCACCGGCTTCCTCGGCTCGGGCAAGACCACCTTGCTGCGCCATATGCTCGACAACGCCCAGGGCCGCCGGATCGCGGTGATCGTCAACGAGTTCGGCGAACTGGGTATCGATGGCGAGATCCTGAAGCAGTGCAGCATCGGTTGCTCAGAGGAAGAAGCCAACGGCCGTGTCTACGAGCTGGCCAACGGCTGCCTGTGCTGCACCGTGCAGGAAGAGTTCTTCCCGGTGATGCGCGAGCTGGTAGCGCGCCGCGGCGACCTCGACCATATCCTTATCGAAACCAGCGGCCTGGCCCTGCCCAAACCCTTGGTGCAGGCCTTCCAGTGGCCAGAGATCCGCAACGCCTGCACGGTCGATGCGGTGATCACTGTGGTCGACAGCCCGGCCGTGGCGGCCGGTACTTTCGCCGCCTATCCAGACCAGGTCGACGCCCAACGAAAGCTCGACCCTAACCTGGACCACGAATCGCCGCTGCATGAACTGTTCGCCGATCAGCTGGCCAGCGCCGACCTGGTGGTGTTGAACAAGGCCGACCTGATCGATGCCGACGGCCTGGCCAAGGTCCGTGCCGAAGTGGCCGAGGAACTGCCGCCGGCGGTCAAGGTGATCGAGGCAAGCAGTGGTCGCCTGCCGCTGGAAGTGTTGCTGGGCGTGGGCGCCGAGTCCGAGGTACATATCGACGGCCGCCGCACCCACCACGACAGCCACCACGACGGCGACGATCACGACGACCATGACCACGACGCCTTCGACTCTATCTCCATCGACTTGCCCGAGGCTGACGAAAGCCTGTTGCTCGACGCCTTGACACAACTGGTCACCGAGTTCGGCATCTTGCGCGCCAAGGGCTTCGCCGCCATTCCCGGCAAGCCGATGCGTCTGCTGATCCAGGGCGTGGGCACCCGTTTCGACAAGCATTTCGACCGCGCCTGGCGCAGCGAGGAAGCACGGATCACCCGCCTGGTGCTGATCGGCCAGGACCTGGATGCTGCACGCCTGCAAGCGCGTCTGCGCCAGGCCCTGGGCGCCTGACCCATGCACCTGCTGCGGACCCAGCCGGGCGGTTTTGTGCCGGACGACAGCATCGCCGACCTCGGCCAGACCCCTGCCGAACTGGTGATCCTCTGCAGCGGTGATTCGCACCTGGCGCTGCTCGCCGAAACCGCCGAGCAGTTGCCGGCGGATTTCCTCAGCGTGCGCCTGGCTAACCCGATGCAGGTGCAGAACCACGCCTCGGTCGACCTGTATGTCGACCAGGTGCTGCGCCATGCCAAGGTGATCCTTGTGTCGCTGCATGGCGGCGTCGGTTACTGGCGCTACGGTGTCGAACAACTGGTGGCGTTGGCGGCGCAGGGCGTGCAATTGATCCTGGTCCCCGGCGACGACCGGCCCGACCCGGAGCTTACCGGGCTGGGCACGGTACGCGGCGAACAGGCCGAGCGCCTCTGGCATTACTTGCGCCAGGGCGGCAAGGCCAATGCACTGAACCTGTTCAACTGCCTGGCCAGCCAGTGGCTGGGGCGCGCCTACCCCTGGGACGAACCGCAGCCTTTGCCGCGCACGGTGGTCTACCACCCGGGCAAGGCTAGCGCACGGCTCGAGGACTGGTACACCGAATGGCACCCGGAGTACCCGGTGGCGCCGCTGCTGTTCTACCGCTCTCACCTGCAGGCGGCCAACACCGCGTTCATCGATGTGTTCTGCCTGCGCCTGCAGGCTTGCGGCCTGAATCCGTTACCGATCGCCGTGGCCAGCCTCAAGGAACGCGCTTGCCTGGACCAGGTCGAGGCCTGGCTTGACGAAGTGCAGGCCGAGGTGGTGATCAACACCACCGGCTTCGCTCTGTCCAGCCCCGAACAGCCCAATCTGCGCCCGCTGCGTCGCGACGTGCCGGTGTTGCAGGCGATCTGCGCCCAGGACAACCAGCCCGGCTGGGAGCAGAGCGAGCAGGGCCTCGGCGCCCGCGACCTGGCGATGCACATCGCCTTGCCCGAGCTGGACGGGCGCATCATCACCCGGCCGGTGAGTTTCAAGGACCTGGCCTGGCGCAGCGAGCGCAGCCAGTCCGACGTGGTCTGCTACCGCGCCCACCCCGAACGCATGGATTTCGTCGCCGAACTGGCGCGGCGCTGGGTGACCCTGGCGCGCCTGGACAACCAGAAGAAGCGCGTGGCCCTGGTGCTGGCCAACTATCCGACCCGCGACGGGCGCATCGGCAACGGAGTCGGCCTCGACACCCCAGGCGCGGCATTGAATATCCTCAAGGCCCTGCAGGCGCAGGGTTATCCGGTAGCCGGCCTGCCCGACAGCGGCACCGAGTTGATCCACCAGTTGCTTGGCGGTGTGACCAACGACCTCGATCATCTTGACCAGCGCCCTTGCGCCCAGAGCCTGGCCCTGGCCGACTACCACAGCGCCTTCGCCGCATTACCCGAGGCCAACCAGCGCGCCGTGCTGGAGCGCTGGGGGCCGCCTGAGCAGGATCCGATGTTCCGCAGCGGGCGCATGATGGTCGCTGGCCTGCGCTACGGCCTGACCTTCGTCGGCATCCAGCCGGCGCGGGGCTACCAGGTGGACCACAGCGCCGTATACCACGACCCGGACCTGGTGCCGCCGCACGGCTACCTGGCGTTTCACTTCTGGTTGCGCAACGGCTACGCCGCCGATGCGTTGATCCATGTCGGCAAGCACGGCAACCTGGAATGGCTGCCGGGCAAGGGCGTGGGGCTGTCCGCCGAATGCTGGCCGGATGCGTTGCTCGGGCCGTTGCCCAACATCTATCCATTTATCGTCAATGACCCAGGCGAGGGTGCCCAGGCCAAGCGACGTACCCAGGCGGTGATCATCGACCACCTGATGCCGCCATTGACCCGCGCCGAGACCTACGGCCCGCTGCGCCACCTGGAACAGCTGGCCGACGAGTACTACGAAGCGCAGTTGCTCGATCCACGTCGCGCCAACGAGTTGCAGCGCGACATCCTCGCACTGGTCAAGGCCAACCACATCGACCGCGAACTGCAGCTTGAAGGGCAGCTGGAGGATGCTGCGGTGTGGTTGCCGCGCTTGGATACCTACCTGTGCGACCTCAAGGAGTCGCAGATCCGCGATGGCCTGCATGTATTCGGCCAGTCGCCCCAGGGGCGCCTGCGCAGCGACACGCTGCTGGCCCTGGTGCGGGTGGCTCGGGGAGATGGCAAGGGCGGCAATGCCAGCCTGATTCGCGTGCTGGCCAAGGCCTTGGCGTTGGGCTTCGATCCGTTGGACTGCGACCTGGGGCAGGCCTGGGACGGGCCGCGCCCGGGCCTGCTGCTGCAACTTGACAACAGCGCATGGCGCACCTGTGGTGATACCCGTGAGCGTCTGGAGTGCCTCGCGCTGACATTGATCGAGCAGGCATTGCAAGGGGCTGTGGCGTTGCCGGATGAAGACGGCTGGGCACCGGTGCGCGAGGTCTTGCAGGCACTGGTCGAACGGGTCGCGCCGGACCTGGACGCCTGTGGCGCCGCCGAGATGGACGGCCTGCTGGCCGCACTGGCCGGGCGTTTCGTCCCGGCAGGGCCCAGTGGCGCACCCAGCCGTGGCCGCCTGGACGTACTGCCCACCGGGCGCAACTTCTACACCGTCGATGTGCGTAACCTGCCGACCACCACGGCCTGGCGCCTGGGGTTTGCCTCGGCCAACCTGATCCTCGAGCGCCACCTGCAGGATCACGGCGACCACTTGCGTCAGCTGGGCCTGTCGGTGTGGGGCACGGCGACCATGCGCACCGGCGGCGACGACATCGCCCAGGCCCTGGCGCTGATGGGCGTGCGCCCGGTGTGGGCCACCGGCAGCCAGCGGGTCGACGACTTCGAGATCCTGCCATTGAGCCTGCTCGACCGGCCGCGGGTGGATGTGACGCTGCGAGTGTCGGGTTTCTTCCGCGACGCCTTCGGCAACCTGATCCGCCTGTTCGACGCCGCCGTGCAGGCGGTGGCCGCGCTGGACGAGCCGGACGACCTGAACCCCCTGGCCGCACGGGTGCGCGCCGAGCGTGAAGTGTTGCTCGGCGCCGGCATGGAGCTGGAGCAGGCGGCGCGGCAGGCCGGCTGGCGGGTATTCGGAGCCAAGCCGGGGGCGTATGGCGCCGGCGTGCAGAACGCCATCGACGGCCGGCTGTGGCACAGCCGCGACGACTTGGCCGAGGTCTATCTCAACCATGGTGGCTACGCCTACGGCGCCAGCGACGAGGGCACACCGGCCCGCGCCGCGTTCGCCCAGCGCCTGGCGCAGGTGCAGGCCGTGCTGCAGAACCAGGACAACCACGAGCACGACCTGCTCGACTCCAACGACTACTACCAATTCCAGGGCGGCATGCTGGCGGCGGCCGAAACCCTGGCCGGTACCGCGCGAGCCAGCTACCACGGCGATCACAGCCAGGCTGACCGGCCGCGGGTGCGGACCCTGAAGGAAGAACTCAACCGAGTGATGCGTGCCCGCGCGCTCAATCCGAAATGGATCGACGGCGCCAAGCGTCATGGCTATAAAGGTGCGTTCGAGCTGGCGGCGACGGTCGACAACCTGTTTGCCTTCGACGCCACCACCCACCTGATCGACGACCATCATTACCAGGGCCTGGCCGACGCCTATGTGCTCGACCCGGCCACCCGTGACTTCATGCGCGAGCACAACCCCGAAGCCCTGCGCGACCTTACCGAGCGTTTGCTGGAAGCCCAGCAGCGCGGGTTGTGGCAAGAACCGGGCTACTATCGCGAAAGCCTCGAGCAGCAGTTGCTCGCCGGCGAGGAAGACAGCTGAACATGAGCGAACCCGTACAATTCCCCCTGGCCGCCGTGGTCGGCGCCGACGACCTCAAGCTTGCGCTGTGCCTGACGGCGATAGACCCGAAGATCGGTGGCGTGTTGATCGAAGGCCCCCGGGGCATGGCCAAGAGCACCCTGGCAAGGGGCCTGGCCGATTTACTGGGCGACGGCCCGTTCGTGACCCTCCCACTGGGGGCGACCGAGGAGCGGCTGGTCGGCACCCTCGACCTCGATGCCGCGTTGAGCCAAGGCCAGGCGCGGTTCTCGCCGGGTGTGCTGGCCCATGCCGACGGCGGCGTACTGTACGTCGACGAAGTCAACCTGCTGCCCGACCCCTTGGTGGACCTGCTGCTGGACGTGGCGGCCAGTGGTACCAACCGTATCGAGCGCGATGGCATCTCACATCGGCATGCCGCCCGGTTCGTGCTGATCGGCACGATGAACCCGGAGGAGGGCGAGCTGCGGCCGCAACTGCTCGACCGGTTTGGCCTGAACGTGGCCTTGGAGGGCCTGCCCGCGCCCGAAGCACGGCAGCAGATCATCCGCCGCCGCCTGGCCTTCGACAGCGACCCACAGGCATTCTGTGCCCAGTGGGCGCCTCAGCAGGCCGCACTGCGCCAGCGTTGCCAGGCCGCGCGCGAGCAATTGTCGTCGATCGCCCTGGATGACCAGGCCCTGGCCTGGATCACCGAGCGGTGTTTTGCCGCCGGGGTGGACGGCATGCGTGCGGATCTGGTGTGGCTGCGGGCTGCACGGGCTCACGCCGCCTGGCGTGGCAATGCAGTGATCGAGGAAGCGGATGTGGAAGCGGTTGCCGACTTCGCCTTGCGCCATCGTCGTCGCGCTCACGCACCGCAGGCGCAGGCCGCCACGGCGGGCGAGCCACCTCGGCCGCAGCAAGCGCAAGGCGGGCAGGGTGACTGGGGCGCCTTGCCGCCCCAGCCGATGGCGACGGGCGCACGCCGCGAGGTGCCGAACTGGGCAAAAAAGCCCTGAGCATCCGCTCGCGCCATGCCCAGGCGGCGGATGCCAAGCCCCGTGTCGGCAATTTGACAGGTAGTGCCCGGGGCCGCCCGCGTACGGCCGAGACCGGCCGCATCGCTTGGCTGACGACCTTGCTCAAGGGGCGCCCGCGCCAGCATCGCGACCTGTGCTGGCAACAGCGCCAGGCCCAAGCGCCGGAGCTTTGGCTGGTGATCGTCGATGCATCGGCTTCCACCCGCCGCAACCAGGCACTGACACAAGCCAAAGGCCTGCTGGCCGGATTGTTCGATGAAGCCTATCGGCAACGGGCGCGCCTGGCCTTGCTCACCGTCAGTGGCGACAAGCCGCAATGGCAGCTGCATGGTCTCAAGGCCTCGGCGGCACTGCAGCCGTGGTTGCAGGGGCTGGGGGCTGGCGGTGGCACGCCGTTACCAACAGCGCTCGAGGAGGCGCGCCAGTGGTTGCTGGCGCGGAGCAAGCGCCTGCCCCTGGAGACCCAGCGCTGCCTGGTACTGACCGATGGCCGCCTGCTGCAGGAAGCCCCAATGCAGCCGTTACCGTGCAGCACGTTGTTGGTGGACATGGAACGGGCGGCGGTGCGAGTAGGCCGCGCCCGACAACTTGCCGAACAACTGCATGCCGAATACCGGCATATTGAGCAGTTCAGCGTGGTCGATTGAGCATGTAACTGCGACAGGATGTCGCAATTGAAAAGTTATATTCGTGGTCTCTGAAAGTTGACCAAGTGCGTGGTAGCCACGCACTTGTTACAGGCTGCCTTGTTTATTTGGGCATCGACCAGGGTTGCAGGTCGTACCCTTTGCCGGACAGTTCGGCTCGCACTTCCTCGATCAGGCTGGCCCATTGCGCAGGGTCCGAGTAGACCCGCGAGGACACTTGCTTGCTGCCGATACGGGTGCTGGTCCGGTCGACCACTGCCAGGCTCAGTTCACCAGTACCGTTGGGGGCATCCCAGGCTACGCACTGGAAGGGTTCGAAGGCGTGGTCGGCGATCAGCAGTGCTTCGTTGACACGGAGCGGGGCGTTCATGGTTCGGTCTCTCTCATGGTCCCAAACAGCGAAATATTGTTCCGCGGTGTTATTCCTCAACAGGTTACAACGCGGGGTTATTTGTACTGATGCTCCAGGTCAGGGTTCAAGTCACAAGGCCGGTGATTTTTTTTATTGACGATCATTCGTCCTTGCGAGCCGCTGCGCCTATGACGTGCAAGGATGGAGATAATTCCCGAGTGGGCAGAGTGCGCGGCAGGCGGGCTGACCAACGGTAGTGGGGAGCGTCAAGTTAATTGCTACTGTTAATTCGGGCGTCGCAACTGTCTGTTTATAGGTAAAAAACCAATAACTGGCGCCAAGGAAAGGTCATGCTTGAACCTGCATCCCATCGCCGCCTGCTGATCGTCGACCCCTGCGACGATTGCCACCGCCTGTTGCCAGGCTTGCGCAGTGTCGGCTGGGATGTCCGAAGTTGCACGCTCGAGGCGGCGCTGGAGCAACCCTGCGATGTTGGCCTGGTGCGCTTGCAAGCCTCGCACCTGCTGCACCCCGAGGCGGTCAAGGACCTGATCAAGCGCAGCAATACCGAGTGGATCGCCGTGCTCAGCGCCGAGGAACTGCGCCTGCAGAATGTCGGCGATTTCGTCTGCGAGTGGTTTTTTGACTTCCATACGCTGCCGTTCGATGTCTCCCGGGTGCAGGTCACCCTGGGGCGTGCCTTTGGCATGGCACGCCTGCGCGGCAAGGGCACGGTGCGCGTCGATGAGCCCGAGCACGAGCTGCTGGGTGAAAGCCGGCCGATCCGCGAGTTGCGCAAGCTGCTCGGCAAGCTGGCGCCGACCGAGTCACCGGTGCTCATCCGTGGCGAAAGCGGAACCGGCAAGGAACTGGTGGCGCGCACCCTGCACCGGCAATCACACCGCCGCGACAAACCTTTTATTGCCATCAATTGCGGGGCGATCCCGGAACACCTGATCCAGTCCGAGCTGTTCGGCCATGAAAAGGGCGCTTTCACCGGAGCCCACCAGCGCAAGGTGGGGCGCATCGAAGCGGCCAATGGCGGCACCCTGTTTCTCGACGAAATCGGTGACCTGCCCTTGGAGTTGCAGGCCAATCTGTTGCGCTTTCTCCAGGAAAAACACATCGAACGGGTGGGCGGTAATCAGCCCATCGCGGTCGACGTCAGGGTTCTGGCGGCCACCCATGTGGACCTGGAAAAAGCCATTGCCTTGGCGCGATTTCGCGAAGACCTTTACTACCGCCTGAATGTCCTGCAAGTGGTGACCGCGCCGCTGCGTGACCGACATGGTGACCTGTCGATGCTGGCCAGCCATTTCTCGCAGTTTTACAGCGCGGAGACGGGCAGGCGGCCCCGCTCGTTCAGCGACGGTGCCCTGGCGGCAATGGGACGGCACGATTGGCCGGGCAATGTGCGCGAGTTGGCCAACCGGGTGCGACGTGGCCTGGTGCTGGCCGAGGGACGGCAGATCGAGGCCCAGGACCTGGGACTGCAGGACCTGCAGGAACAGGACCAGCCGCTGGGCACGCTCGAGGACTACAAGCATCGCGCAGAGCGGCAGGCGTTGTGCGATGTGCTGAACCGGCACAGTGACAACCTGAGCATCGCGGCCAAGGTGCTGGGTGTGTCGCGGCCGACGTTCTACCGGTTGTTGCACAAGCACCAGATTCGTTGAGCAACCACGCTGTCGATCGCGGGGCCTCAGCTCGATTGAGCAAGATGGCCGTCCGCCAGTTCCTCCACCGTCTCTGGCTCATCGGGCAGCGCGGTGATCACGCTGAAGTCGCTGACCTCCACTTCGCCGCCGCCATACCCCAACAGGTGGAAGGAAAACGCCTTGCGCACGGTGGGGTTGTCGAAATCGAACTGCATTTCCAGCGGCTCATCGGCCGTTACTCGAATCTCTTCGGGCAAGCCAAGCTGCACATCCTGCTCAAGCTCCTTGGCCTTGAGCCGGATGTACGCGGCGTGGCGCGGATCCAGCGCTCGTACCTTGAGACGTACCCGGGTGCGGGTGCCTTCGGGCATCTCCAGGTATTGCGCGCCGATCAGGTTGTCGGCCCAGTCATCCCTGATGCGCTCAGCCAGGGCGATGGGGGAGGGGCCGCCGAACTGGTAGCGCAGGTTGAGCGGAGTCTGCAGCAACGACTGGTCGAGGCCGGTGGCCAGCAGGCCGATCTGCGCTCCTAGGCCGTCGTCTCCACGGCCAACGAATTTGGCCTGGTCGGCAATGAAACCGGGGCTGGCATAGCGTCGGCAGCGCTGCTGGAAATCGCACTCGCTGAGGGTGCCCTGGCCATCGTGGTAGCGCAGCATGCCGTTGGTGTAGGAAATCATCTCGCGGCCACTGTCATAGTCGCGGTACAGCGAGCGCCCGGCCAACGCCGCAGGGATCGGCAGGGCGAAATAGTCGAGCAGGGAGGTGCTCAGGTCGACGTGGCCGTAGGTGCCCTGCTTGAGCCTGGGCAGTTGGGCCTGCTCCGGCGCGAGCGTGAGGTTGAAGCCCCAGGCCGAAGCCAGGCGCACGCCATCGATGCCGTGGGATTCGTCGGAGGTGACGATCACCAAAGTGTCTTCCAGCACGCCCTGGCGCTCGAGACCGTCGAGAAAACTGCCCAAGGCATCGTCCAGGTAGGCCACCGCAGCTTGCTTGGGCGTATCGAAGCGTTGCAGATAGGACTCCGGCGCCGAATACGGCTGGTGAGTGCCGACCGTGAGCAGGGTGAGCATCCAGGGTTTTGGTTGCTTGCGCAGCTCACCAACATAGTCGAGCGCACCCTCGAAGAACGCGCGGTCGTCCTTGCCCCAGGGGAATTCCAGGTAGTTGTCGTTAGCGAACCACTCCAGCCCATGCACCGTGTCGAAGCCGATGTGCGGCATGATCCGGTCCTTGGCCATGAAACGCAGCCCGGCGCCTTGCAGGTAATGGGTGGCGAAGCCGGCTTCGCGCAGCTGGGCAGGCAGGCAGGCCTGGTTGCGTTGCTGCTGGGTCAGCAGCTCGACCCCCTTGGGCGTGCCGTTGGCCAGCTTGTCATAGTCGCCGCAGAGCATCGCGTACAGGCCGCGAATGGTCTGGTGCGTGTGCAATACATAGTCGGGGGTGTTCATGCCGCGCTCGGCCCACTGGCTCAGACGCGGCATCAGGTCCTGCTGGTAGTGGCTGCCCAGTGCCTCGCGGTTGGGGCGCAGGTAAGCGCCGGGGATGCCCTCGACGGTGATGATCAGCAGGTTGCGCGCCTTGCCCGGTGCGTCGAGCAGCTTGACGCCATTGAGGTCGGACTGGGTCAGGCCGGCGCTGGACAGCGCCGTGACTGCCGGCACCCGGCCCATACGGCTCAAGGCCTGATGCTGGACCTTGCCCACCGCCGTCGACAGCGCCTGGTGGGTGAGGCCGTATTGGCGCCATTGGTCGGCGTCCGAAGGGGCCAGCTGCTGGCCGCCCCAGTGCAGGCCGAACAGCGCCAGGGGCACGGCCCAGAGTCGCCGTGGCAATGGCGCGCCGGCTGGCGATCGCCATACGCTTGCCAGCCAGGCGCCGAGGCCGGCGACCAGCAGGACGGGGAGCCAGGCATGGGCCAGTCCGCCGCCGGTGGAGTTTTCCATGAACTGCGGGTCGATCAGGTAGGCCAGGTCGTCGACCGTGGGCAGCCTGCCGACGGCGCTGACCAGCTCGGCGGATGCCACCCACAGGCCGCCCCAGGCCAATAGCAGCGGCAGGGCCAGCCACCAGGGGCGCCGCTGCAGGAGCAGGACCAACAGGCTGCCGATGGCGAGGTCAGACAGGTAGCCGAAGGGGTTGGACCAGCCCAGCAGCGCGCGCGCGGTCAGGGGTATCACCAGCACCAGGATTGCCAGGGTGGCAAGGCGGGCGCGAGGGGGACCGAGCAGGTTGTTCACGAAACTTTCCTTAATGCCATTAAACCGTCACAAAAGTGTGCCGGATGATAACAGGCTGGTGCCGGGAAAGTCGGGCGCTACAAAACCGGTAACCAAATGCCGGGCCCGTGCGCGGGCCCGGAGTGGTCAGAAGTAGTAGGGGAATTTCAGGCTGAACGAGAAGTCTGGCGAGTCTTCGGTCAGGCCGATGGAGAGGTTGGGCACGATGGTCAGGTTGTCGGTGGCAGCGAAGGTCAGGCCGACGTTGAAGTTGGCGGCGTTGTAGTCGCTGTTGGTGATCGACTGCCAGTCGCCGCCGTCGCGTTTGATCTTGCTTTTGCTGGCGAATTGGTCGGTGACCGAGAATGACATGCTCATCCGCTCGTTCAGGGCAAAGGCGATCCCCCCGCCGATCTGCCAGGAATCTCCGAGTTTCACGTCACCTGGGACCTTGCTGTTGACTTCCGGGCTGATGTCGCTGAACGAGTCCTGCATGTTGTAGGTGTAAGACAGGCTGGCGAAGAGAACGGCTGGGTCGAACGTCTTGACCAGCGAAATCCCTGGGGTGATCGACCAGACACCATTGCCGGTGGGCAGGCTTTCAGGCACCGCCAGGTTGTCGTTGGCCGTATCCCTGATCAGCTTGATGCCGTAAGGATCCTTGCCGGTGGGGGCCTTGACCCGCAGTGTCGCGACCGCGTCGGGCCAGTTTTCCGACTCGTCGAGGAACTTGTAGGCTACCCCCACGTTGATATCGCCGATGGTGGGGTCTCGGGTTACCGTGGCATCCGAGGCGGTGGAGCCGACGCCGCTTACCCCGCCGGAAGAATAGGTCGACTCCCGGTACACGATTGGCACGTTTATGTCGAACTGCCAGCGCTGGTCCAGGTTGTAGCGGGCTGTCAGGTCCAGTGTCCAGTTATCGGCCTTGATGCGGTCGAGGTTGATGTTGCCAAGGAAGATCGAGTCCAGAGCGAGGAAACCGTTGAGGGTCAGGGCGCGAGTGTCGTAGTGGGTATAGGTCACGCCGGTCTCGACGCTGAACTTGCCGCCGCCGAAGAAGCCGCTGGCTTCGTCATACAGGTTGGAAACACTTTGCGCAGGCTCGGAGTCGTCCTTGAGCGATTGACCATAGGAGCTGCCTGCATTGCCCGGAGTGCCAGACGCAACCGTTTGGGCGCCTTTGGCCGGTTCCGAGGGGGACCTTGTCAGGCGCCTGGGCGGCGGCGCCGCCGGGGTCTCTTCTACTTGCCGCACGCGCTGCTCGAGCACCATCAGGGCATTCTGCTGGGCTTCGTAGCGTTGCTTCAGCTCCCGCAACTCCTGCTTCAGTGCCTCGACCTGAGGGTCCGGTGCTGCGTAGAGCAATGTCGCGGGTGCCAAGGTACTCAGACAGACTACAGCTCTGAACGTCAACGATCGGTGCATGGGTTAGCCGTCCCTTCAGACTACATACGATGAGAGTCAGCGTAGATCAGTATCCGAGAGCGCGAAGGCCTTTGAGCTGGTCAAGATTGCCGTTCAGCGCGGCGTCAGGCACGTTGTCGCGCAGCACGACGTTGAGGGACGTCAGGTTGCTGACCTGGTTGCCGTTGCCGAGCAATGTCGCGTTCTGCATCAACCCACCCTGGGCGATGCGTTGCAGGGCACTGCCCTGGTTGTTGTTGGCCACCACGTCGAGCTGCACGCCGGTGCCGCTGGCCGATACGCTCAGCGAGCCGGCGCCGTTGCTGCCAACCAGTGTGGAACCTGCGGCCAGTACCTGGCCCTGCTGTGGCGTATCGGGAGCCTGGTTGGCCTTGGTGACGTTGATATCGACGTTGTTGTAGGCGGTATTGTTGTCCCCGGCGGCGCGCACTACCTGGGTGACACCGTCGGTCGTGTTCAGGCCCGCGCCGCCCGTGACGCTGCCGGTGCCTTGCGCGTTGCCCGAGCCGGAGCCTTTCTTGTCGATCATCGACACGTAGAATTGCGGTTTGATGGTCGACTGCTGGACCTGCATCGAGGTCTTGGCGCCGATGACATCGCCACTGGCGTTTTGCCAGGTGCTGGTCATTACCACGCCAAAACTGATGATCCGCCCCGGCATTACATAGCGCCCGCGCAGGTTCGCCAGCTCCTGGTCCTTCAGTTCAATGGGCTTGAAGGTCTCTGCCTGGATGGGCAGGGCGGCTGCCAGACAGATCAGGGTGAGCCATGCTGGAGTCTTCATGGGATGCTCCCGGAGCGTCGTGCTTGATTGTCATTAGAAGAAGTCGCTGCGGATGAAGCCAAAGTCCATCAGGTCAGCGTCCTTGACCGGGGTAAAGTTGTTGATCCGGCCCTTGGCGCTCAGCGGCAGAGGAGGGTCGAGCAAAGCATTGGTCTTGTCGTAACCCTGGCCGATCACGGCGAAGATGATGCCGTTCCAGCCCTTGAGGAAGTCCTCGACCTTGTAGCGCTTGTGCCCCAGGACCGGATCGCCGATATAGACCCAGCCTTTGTCGACCCGCTGCATGACCACGAAGTGCTTGTAGCCGCGGATGTCCATCAGCACCACCACGGGGATACGCACGCTATTCAGGGTTTCGGCGGCGACCCGGTAGCCGCGGGCACGCATGCCCAGGCTTTCCACGTAGCGTTTCATGTCGAGCATGGAGAAGCCCTGCACCCGCACCAGGTCCTGGTCGGCGTGAGCCAGCATGCCTTCGATGATGTGTTGTTCGTCCACATCCAGCCAGTAGGCCTGGCGCAGGATGGTTGCCAGCGCCGCGGCGCCGCAACTGAAATCGGTCTTCTGTTGCACCAGGTCGGCGAACTTGCGCTCACGGATGCTCTGGATGGGCTTGTAGATCACCGCACCCCCCGGCAAAACCGAAAGCGGCATCTGCGCCGCTTCGCTGTAACTGGCCATGCACAGCAAAAACGCCAAGGCGATCATCCGCATGGTCTTGCCCCCTGGTCCTGTTGAAGAAAGGCCCCCCGAAGGGGGCCTTATGGTTACAGCGCTCAGAACGAGGTGTTGGAGATGGCCAGCGAGTTGCTCTGCTGGTTGCCCACACCGGCGGCGACGTTGACGCCGAGGTTGCCGCTGCCACCGTTCACCGAGCCACTGAGGGTTGCGGTGTTGGTCACAGGGTTGGCCCAACCGGTAGGGGTCAGCACCTGGAACGACACGGTGTTGCTCAGGTCGTACGAGCTGGACTCGCTGTAGCTCTTCGAGCCGGACTTCGACGATTCGTTGGAGGCGCTGCCCGACTTCTCATAGGAGGAGTCGTAGGCTTTCTCGAACGCAGAGTCGCGAGCTTTTTCGTACGAGGAGCTGGAAGACTTCTCGTGCGACTTGTCATACGACGCGTCGATCGAGGCGGTCAGCGAAGCATCGAACGAGTCGGTGCGGCTGCGCTCGTGGCGGCCGTAGTCCTGGGTCTGGGTCACGCTGCCGCTTGCCGAGGCATCCAGCGAAGCGTTCAGAGAACCGCTTGCCGAGGAGCTCGAATCATGGCTACGCGAACCACTGGCGCTGGAGCTGTTGGAGCCACTGGCGTTCCAGCTGTTGGAGCCGGCGGCGTCCCAGCTCGACGAGGCGCTGCTGTCCTTGCTGTAGCTGGAATCCTTGTCGTACGAGGCGCTGCCACTTTTCGTGGTGGTGAGGGTCAGCGTATCGACCCGGTAGGTGCGGTCGGCGCTGTTGTTCACTACCAGGCCTGGGCCATTCTGGTCGGCAGAGGCGGTGGCGGTGGCATTGCCCAGTGGCGCATTGGAGTTGGCAATGGCCATGGTGTTTTTCTGTTGGTTCAGGTCGCCACCGGCAATGTTGATGCCCATGTTGCCGCTGCCGTTGTTGCCCGAGCCGCTCATGACGCCGGAGTTGGTGACACCGTAGTTGTTGACGCGGTTATTGTTGCTGTACTGACGTACGTCGGCGGTGGCCGAGGCGGAGCCGAACACGAAGCTGTTGTCCAGGCTCGAATCGGCGCCGGCGTTGGCGATGGCGGCGGCGTTGTCCTGTTGGTTGCCGGCGCCGGCCGCGACGTTGACACCGACGTTGCCGCTGGTGCCGGAGGCCGAGCTGCTCATTTCGGCTTCGTTCACCGTGCCTTCATTGTTGATGCGGTTGTTGGTGCTGCTTTGCTTGTCCCAGGCATTGGCGGTGGCATATACCGGGATCTTGGTAGGAGGAGGGGTGTGATGACCGTTGTTGTGGCCATTGTTATGGCCGTTGTTGTGGCCGCCACGTGGATCATTCTGCCCAGCTTGTACAGCCACAGCCATGATCGCAGCAATTGCGAAAACCAGAGGCTTGAGTGCCATCGAGGGTTTCATGGTGGTTCTCCGTACTTTGTTTTAGGTTAAGTGTTGTTGTTACCTGTTTGGGTCAATCTGCGACCCGGATGCTCAGGGTGTTGGCCGTTCGGTTTCCCACCCCTGCACTCTGATTCAACTGCACCACGCCACGGCTACCGGTGAATGCCTGGTCGCTGGTGCTGACCTGGCGATGGCCGGGTGTCTGGGCAGTTGAGTCCGAGCTGTTGATCAGCGCCACGTTCTGTTGCAGAAGGACGCTGTCATCGATGCTTTGCGGTTGGGCACTGACGCTGATGCGCAGTGCGTTGGCTTGCTGGTTGCTGGCGCCGGCGCTCTGGTTCACGCCCAGTACGCCGTTGCCGTGGCTGAAGGCGTCGCCCTGGATGCTGGCCCGAGCATCTATCGAGGGGTCGACAGGCGTGCGCAAGCGTTGGCGGATCTGGGTGCTGGCGTTGGCGTCATGGCCGATGGCGATAGCCCGGGCGTTGACCTGCTGTTGTTGGTCCCCGGCCGCCTGGTTGACACCCAGGTTGCCTTGGTACTGTGCGCCTGAACTGTCGATGGTGGCGTTGTTGATCACGGGGGATTGGGCAAAGGCCGGTGCACTGCATAACGTGGCCAGGATCAGCAGCGTATGCTTCATGTCACTGACCCCCGTTGAGGATCTTCAGGGCGCCCAGACCTTGCTGGACGTTCGAATTGACCATGTTGGCAATGCCATTGCCCGAGCCTGAGGCTCGCCCACCGGCAATGTTCGGCAGTTGCGTCTGGGTGCCGATATTGGCCCCGATGTTGTTGGTCTGTTGGCTGATCAGCGTGTTGATGCCTGCGCCGCTGCTGATACTGGCGAAGTCGCCGTCGCTCAGTTCGTTGGTCTGCTTGAGGATGTGCGCGGACGGGTTGGTGTTGACGGTGACAGGATTGGGATCGGGCACAAGCGGGGCGCGGGTGGCAATGCGCGGTTGCACATCACGGGTAATGATGACGAGCCCGTTATCGGCCTGGGCTGGCAGGCTGAAGCTAGAACCCAGTGCGCATCCGATCAGCAGGAGACGACAGACGTTGCCTTTATCAAGTTTCCCCACGATGGCAATTCCTTCTTCGGCGTGTTGGGCCTGGGCCGCGTTGCCAGAAGGAGAGCAGAAGCTGTGCCGGTTTTTGTTATTGCTTTTGAATCAGGTAGTTGAGGGGCTGGAGCTGGCGCGTCAAAGGATTGGTGTATCAGTGCTGAGACAGAGAGACGCCCCAGGAGCTGCCGGGCCCATTGAAGTCGGGCGCTGACAGGTTTTCGTCGAGGGTGTTTCACGGGTGTGACACTACCCCCGGATCTGGCGCAATACGCGCAAATCCGGGGGCCATGGCCCCACAGGGTGTATCAGCGGCTTAACATTCGGTGGGGCAGGTGGGGGATTTGCCGTCGAGCAGGCGCTGTACAACGCTCAACACCTTGGCGCTGCGTTGCGACCAGTCGCCATCGATCACCTGCACGTTCTGCCGGTTGCGTTGCAACCAGGCCAGGCTGTCGTCGAAGAACACCTGGCGCTCTTCCAGCCGGGGCTGGCAGCGCAGCCCGTCCCCGACCCATTCGACGCCCTCAGGGCGCAGCAGCAGGTGCAGGTCGTAATGGCGCGCCTGGATGGCCTGTTCCAGCCACTCGGGGCAATCGCCGAACAGTGCCCGGCTCCACAGGATATTGCTAAGCAGGTGGGTGTCGAGAATCAGCAGCTCCGGTGCCTGCGCCCGGCCCTGGTCTTCCCAGGCGAGTTGCCCACGGGCGATGGTGGGGATATCGGCGTAGCAGGTATCGCGCTGCTCGCGCTCCATGAAGTGGCGGACGTACTCACCCACCAGCACGCCACCGAAATGCGCCTGGATCTCTCCGCTCAGCCAGCTCTTGCCACTGGACTCCGGGCCGCACAGCACCAGGACCTTCATGCGCTGGCCAGCGCCGGGTCGCGGCGCCACTCCAGCCAGCCGCGCACGGCAATCAGGGTGAACAGGGCATACAACGCGGCGGTGAGGTAGAGGCCCTTGTAGAGGAACAGGCCGACGAAGACCACATCCACCACCACCCACAGCGCCCAGCACTGCAGGCGCTTCTGTGCCATCCACAGCTGGGCCACCAGGCTGAAGCCGGTAAGCGCGGCGTCGAGCCAGGGCTGGGCGGCGTCGGTCCAGTGGGCCATGGCGGCGCCCAGCAGCAGGCTGGCCAGCAGGCCGATCGACAGGCCCTTGAGCATCGTCACGGGTGCCAGGCTGGTCACCTGGCGGGCGTCCTCGACCCGATCCGGGCGGGTCCACTGCCACCAGCCGTACAGCTGCAGCACGGCGTAGACCAGTTGCAGGAGCATGTCCGAGTACAGCTTGACCTCGTAGAAGATCCAGCTATACAGCACCACCATCACCAGGCCGATCGGCCAGCACCAGGGATTTTGCTTGACGGTGAGCCAGACGGCGATGACGCCGAGCGCGGCGGCGAAGAGTTCGAGGCCGGACATCGGCGATCCTTGGACGGGGAAAGGGCGCGATGCTAACCGCTTCGAGCGACCGGCTTCAAGCGGCGGGCAGCATCCGAGCTACCCGCCGCCTGGCCCTGCTAGACCCTGAACTGGCGCAGCAACTGTTCCAGTTCATCGCTCAAGCGGGCAAGCGCCACCCCAGCGTCGCTGGACTGGCGGGCGGCCTCGGCGGTCTGTTGCGACAGGTCGGCGGTTTCGGTGACGTTGCGGTTGATTTCCTCGACCACATGCGACTGCTGCAAGGTGGCGCTGGCGATGGAGGCATTCAGCGCCCCCAGGTTGCCCAGTGCCTGGTTGATGGCGTCCAGGCTGCTACCGGCCTCGCGGGCTTGTTCGACGGTCTGGCGCGAGGCTTCGCTGCTGGTATCGATGGCCCGCACCGCGGCTTCGGACTGCCCCTGCAGATGCTCGATCATGGTCTGGATCTCGGCAGTCGACTGCGCCGAGCGCTGGGCCAGCAGGCGTACTTCGTCGGCGACCACGGCGAAGCCGCGCCCCTGCTCACCGGCGCGGGCGGCCTCGATGGCGGCATTGAGGGCAAGAAGGTTGGTCTGCTCGGCGATCGAGCGGATCACCTCGAGCACGCCGCCGATCTTCGTACTGTGGCTGGCCAGTTCGCGGATCACCTGTACTGCCTGGTCGATGGTCGCCGAGAGCCGGTCGATCTGTTGCAGGCTGCCGTGGATCGCCTGTTGGCCGTGGCCAACCTGCGTCTGGGCGTTGCGCATTTCGCTGGAGGCCTGCTCGGCGTGCTTGGCCACGTCATGCACGGCGTAGGAAACTTCGTTGATGGCGGTGGCCACCTGGTCCATCTGCAGCGATTGCTGGGCGCTGCGGGCCTGGGCGGAGCCTGCGTTGTCACCGACATGGCCGGCCGACTCGGCAAGGGCATGGGCTGCGCCCTGCAACTGGCCGATCACGCCCTGCAACTTACCGTTGAAGCGGTTGAAGTGTTCACCCAGCTGGGTGATCTCGTCGCGGCCGTGGGTGTCCAGGCGCCGGGTCAGGTCGCTTTCGCCACTGGCGATGTTGCCCATGGCCTGCACGGCCTCCTGCAGTGGCCGGGCGATGCTGCGGGCGATCAGCATCACCAGCAGGGCCATCAGCAGGGCAATGCCCAGGCCCAGCAGCGAGGCATCGCGCAACTGCCTGGCGAACTCGGCCTGCACGTCGTCGATGTAGACGCCCGAACCGATGATCCAGCCCCAGGGTTTGAACAGCTGGATATACGAGGTTTTCGCCACCGGTTCGCTGGCGCCGGGCTTGGGCCAGCGATAGTCGACGGGCCCCGCGCCCTGGCTGCGGGCCAGGGCGACCATCTCGTTGAACACGGCGAAGCCGTCGGGGTCACGGATGGCGGAGAGGTCCTGGCCATCGAGCTTGGGGTTGGCCGGGTGCATGACCATCTTCGGTTGCAGGTCGTTGATCCAGAAATAGTCGTTCTGGTCGTAGCGCAGCCCGCGCACCACTTGCAGGGCCTGCTGCTGAGCGGCCTCGCGGGTCAGCGTGCCGGCGGCCTCCAGGCCTTGGTAATGGGCCAGCACGCCGGCGGCGGTCTGTACCACGTGGCGGGTCTTCTCGGCCTTCGCCTGGTACAGACCGTCATGGATCTGGCGCAGCATCAGCAGGCCCAGCACCAGCAGCATGGCCACGGCCACCAGCAGGATCAGCCACAGGCGGCGGCTGATCGACATCGACCTCAGGGTCTTCATGATGCGTTACTCCAGTCTTGTTCTTTTTATCCAGGGCATCCAAGCATGCTTTGTCGCGGGCCCCCACTCGACCAACGGCTAATGCGTCGTTCTTGACATCCTCAGTTGCAGGTAACGCAAGCCTTGAAACATAGGCTCTGCTAGGATTTCGGCCGCGCCAGATGAAACCTTTAGGCGGCTGGTCTTTTCAGCTGGCTTTGGTGGTCCTTGCGCTGTAAAAAGCACGCGCCGCGTGCGGTATCAATTGTGTCAATCAAAACAAGCGGCCTGCCACGCGTAGCGTCGCACTTGGGGGAAAGATGGATTTGTGGAGTGCCTTGCAGGCGGTCATTCTGGGCGTGGTCGAGGGGCTGACGGAGTTCCTGCCCATTTCGAGCACCGGGCACCAGATCATTGTCGCCGACCTGATCAATTTTGGCGGCGATCGCGCCATGGCGTTCAACATCATTATCCAATTGGGTGCCATCCTGGCGGTGGTGTGGGAATTCCGGCGCAAGATCTTCGACGTGGTACTGGGCTTGCCCACGCAGGCGCCGGCACGGCGTTTCACCACCAACCTGCTGATTGCTTTCATTCCTGCCGTGATCTTGGGCGTGCTGTTTGCCGACCTGATTCATGAATACTTGTTCAACCCTATCACGGTCGCCGCCGCGTTGGTGGTCGGCGGGGTGATCATGTTATGGGCCGAGCGTCGTCAGCATCGGGTGGAGGTCGATCATGTTGACGAAATGCGCTGGAGTCATGCGTTGAAGATCGGTCTGGTGCAGTGCCTGGCGATGATTCCAGGTACCTCGCGCTCGGGGTCGACCATTATCGGTGGCTTGCTGTTCGGCCTTTCGCGCAAGGCAGCGACCGAATTTTCGTTCTTCCTGGCAATGCCCACCATGGTCGGCGCGGCGGTGTATTCGGGGTACAAGTACCGTGATCTGTTCCAGCCAGGCGATTTGCCGGTGTTCGCGATTGGTTTCGTGGTCTCGTTCATCTTTGCCATGATTGCCGTGCGCGGGTTGCTCAAGTTCATCGCCAACCACAGCTATGCGGTGTTTGCCTGGTACCGAATCGCCTTTGGTCTGCTGATCCTGGCGACTTGGGAGTTCGGTTGGGTCGATTGGTCGACGGCGCATGGTTGAGAGGGCCCGTTCGCAGCGTGCGCCCCGGCGTGGGGAGGGCGTGCGCAATGCACGCCTGAAGGGGCTGGTACTTGTGGTGCTGTGCCTGTTGCCGGTGCTCGGCGGCCTGCGGATGGGGTTGAGTGGCGGGAACTGGTTGCCGTTGGCGATGTATCCGGTGGTGAGTCTGGTCAGCCTGTTGTTGTACTGGCAGGACAAGCAGCAGGCGCGGACTCAGGCTTGGCGTACTCCGGAGAAAGTGCTGCATGCCAGCGAGCTGCTGGGGGGCTGGCCGGGGGCTTTGCTGGCGCAGCAGGTGTTTCGGCACAAGACTCGGAAGGTTTCCTATCAGGTTGTGTGTTGGGGGATTGTTCTGGTACATCAGGTGTTCTGGGTTGATTATTTGTTTTTGGCGGGGCGGTGGGGGGCTTTGATCTGACGGTTGTAGTTTTGGTTTTGGTTTTGGTTTTGGTTTTGAAAGTTGTATGCGCATTCATTTGTGATGTCGACGCTTATTCACCTTTCCGCCCTTACGGCGGGTCCCTTTTTGAAGGATCAAAAAGGAACCAAAAAATCC
>NZ_JAOXMC010000140.1:0-277 GCF_026343815.1 Pseudomonas sp. BJa3
CGGATCGGCCCGCACTACGAGCCCTACCTGTCGGTTGCGCTGCTGTCGATCATCAATCCCGCGTTGGGCCAGTCGCCGACGGCGCCGCTGTTCCTGTCGCAAGCCAGTGGTCGCCCCTTCGGCACCGTGTTCGCCGGCCTGGGCGCGCTGGATACCTACCAGCAGAACGCGAAGAGCACCGCGCTGTTCACCAACAATACCTGGCATGCCACCGATGCGCTCGACATCACCCTGGGCCTGCGCTACACCCGGGAGAAGAAGCACCTGATCTCCAACT
>NZ_JAOXMC010000141.1:0-277 GCF_026343815.1 Pseudomonas sp. BJa3
TGGCGCAGCTCGCTTTCCTTGCTGCCCAGCCAGGCGCTTTCCACCACCTCTTTTTCGCGCTGGGCCAGTTGCAGGCCCTGCACGTAGACGGCCACGGCAATGGCCGCCAGCGCCACCAGCAGGGGGACGGCGGCCAGCAGCAGGATTTTCAGACGCAGCTTCATCAGGGGATTTGTATCAGCGCGGATTGCGCGTGTTGCGGTGCATCAAGAGAAAAGGGCCACGCAACTCATGCGGGTTTGCGGTCGATTTTACGATCGCGGCGGCAAATATGCTG
>NZ_JAOXMC010000142.1:0-277 GCF_026343815.1 Pseudomonas sp. BJa3
ATCAGTTCGTCAAAGGTCGTGGTGCGGTACTTCGCCCAGTCCATTCGCCCTTTCCACGGTTCCCGGCCGGCACATCCGGCAAGGGGTGATGCGTCGCAACATGCACGGTCGGCGTGCACGCCGTCAAGCATGCGCCCGATTCGATGTTCGACTCACATCCGATGCGCAGCGCGTGCGCCATTCCGGTGCAAAGCGGGGACAATGGCGACCCGTCACAGGAGCTCACCATGTCCGTCATGCGTCGCGTCGTCCTGATCACCGGTGCCGCCCGGCGCGT
>NZ_JAOXMC010000143.1:0-276 GCF_026343815.1 Pseudomonas sp. BJa3
AAGCGCTGGCCGCATAGCGCTACCTGTCCAACTTTCGGGGGTCAGTTCACGTAAGGGCGAAAAGGTGACTATGCGTCGTTATAGCAAATGAATGCGCTTACAACTGTGGAAACCCACGCCGATCGCATTTGACTTTGACTTTGACTTTGACTTTGACTTTGACTTTGACTTACACAGCGTGCGTCTCGAAAGTTATATGCGCATTCATTTACGATGGTGACGCATAATCACCTTTCCGCCCTTACGGCGGGTCCCTTTTTGAAGGATCAAAAAGGA
>NZ_JAOXMC010000144.1:0-276 GCF_026343815.1 Pseudomonas sp. BJa3
GGCCCCGGGGGAGGCGCTACGGCCGGTTCCGCGACGGCCGAGCGGGAATGCTGCTCGGCGAGCCTGCGCACGCCCCACCAGCTCGCGACCGCGAACCCGCCAGCCACGGCAAGGGCTCCCGCAATGATCCAGTTGCGCATGGTGCTCTCACTCTAACCGCAGCCGGTGCCGTTCCCGGGCCGCTCGCCGGTTAGTCTTGGACTCGTGATCGACGTCAAGGACCTCACCGAGAACCCCGAGAAGTACCGTGCCAGCCAGCGTGCCCGTGGGGCCGAT
>NZ_JAOXMC010000145.1:0-276 GCF_026343815.1 Pseudomonas sp. BJa3
TGTGGCGCGACGACGCGCTGCGCCAGCAACTCGTCAATGGCACGCATTCGCCAGGCCACATCCGGTCTTTCGCCCCCCTGCGCAACATCGATGCCTGGTACGACGCGTTCGGCGTGAAGCCGGGTGACCCGCTGTACATCGCCCCACAGGATCGCGTGCGGATCTGGTGATCCGTTGACGGGAGCAGGGCGGGACGAAGGCGTCCCGCCCTGTCGCGGGTTGCACGACATGGCTATCGCACCGATGATGCAGCCCATCGTCGTCGTCCCATGCCGT
>NZ_JAOXMC010000146.1:0-276 GCF_026343815.1 Pseudomonas sp. BJa3
GGCGCCGACGCATCGTGTTGAGCATGTGGAGCAACGCGGAGCGTTCCCGGTTGATCGTGCCGGGGCTGGCGCCCTCCCCTTTCCGCTTGGCCACGTAGGCGAGCCAGTCGTCATCGGTGAGGCGCGCGACCTGCTTGTGGCCGAGGTGCGGCTTCAGATGCTCGCGGAAGCGCATCTCCTTCGCCTTGAGGTCCTTGCCGTCGTGCTTGCGCAGGTAGAGCAGGTATTCGTCCGCTGCAGCTGCCAGCGTCTGCGAGACCGGCGCCTTGCTGCCCT
>NZ_JAOXMC010000147.1:0-276 GCF_026343815.1 Pseudomonas sp. BJa3
GTGATGTGCGCGCTGTGCGCCCAGTTCTTGAAGCGGTCCACCGCGTAGGTCAGGCCGGACGTGGTCTCGGTCAGGTAAGGCGTGTCGATCTGCTCCACGTTGCCTAGGCAGACGATCTTGGTGCCCGGGCCGGCGCGGGTGATCAGCGTCTTCATCTGCTTGGGCGTCAGGTTCTGCGCTTCGTCAAGGATCAGGTAGCGGCTCAGGAACGTGCGCCCGCGCATGAAGTTCATCGAGCGGATCTTGATGCGCGAGGCCAGCAGGTCGTTGGTCGCC
>NZ_JAOXMC010000148.1:0-276 GCF_026343815.1 Pseudomonas sp. BJa3
CGCGCGCTGCGTGTGCGGGCGGTCTTCTTCCCGACGGCCTTCTTGGCGGTCTTCCGCGCCGTCTTGCGGGGCGCGGATTTTTTCGCGGTCTTGCGGGCCGTCTTCTTCGTGGCTTTCCGCACGGCCTTCTTGGCGGTCTTGCCAGCGGTTTTCTTGGTCGCCGTCTTCTTGGCAGCCTTCTTCGTCGCTTTCTTGGCCGCTTTCGTGGGCGCCTTCTTCGCGGTCTTCTTGGCCGTCTTGCGGCCCGCGCCGGACCGCTTGCCGCCTCCGTCCTGC
>NZ_JAOXMC010000149.1:0-276 GCF_026343815.1 Pseudomonas sp. BJa3
TGAATCCAAATACATAGGACAGTCCGGTATTCGAAGAGCAACAGCTTCACCATTAATGGCATAATGTAAATAATTAATAAGTTGGTCACTTTCATAAGTTTCATCACTATTCTTAATAGTGATAGCTTTCATACGACGCATTTTAAGAAGATCACTAAGACCAACATAAAAATCTTCTATTTTCTTTTTAAACTCATCTAGTAAGCGTTCAGCAGGTGTGGTTGTTTCAACTATATCGTCTTCATAAACAATTTCCCCTAACTTTGATGATTTTCG